>CBDTZF010000060.1:0-11230 GCA_965364825.1 uncultured Rhodocyclaceae bacterium
GCATCGTGCAAGGGCGTGCGCACCACGCCGGGCGCGACCGCATTGACGCGGATGCCGTCCTTCGCCAGTTCAGCTGCCAGACTGTGTGGAATCCACAGTGACAGACCGCGGTTTACACACCTATTTCTTCGGCGAGGCATGCTACTCGGCAGTAGCAAAGCCGGGAGCAAGGACACCCGTCGAGCGCACGAACCGTCCGCACGCAGACGGATGTACTATTCTTTACAGGTAGTCGCCGCCGCTGCGGCGGCGCGCACTTTCGCCAGATCGGCATTTATGAAACAAATTCCAGAGACCCAATTCGCCACCGTCGGCGAAGATCACGTCGCCTATCAAGTGTGCGGTGAAGGCGCGATCGACTTCGTTTTTACTAATGGCCAGTGGGGCCATCTCGATCTGGACTGGGACGATCCGAAGTACGTCCGCTTCGTGAAACGGCTGTCGACCCTGGGCCGCGTGATTCGATTCAACATGCGCGGATCGGGGATGTCGGACGTGCGCCCGCGCGACGGCAAGGCGGTCGAGGATGCCTGGGCGGACGATCTGCTGGCGGTGATGGACGCTGCTGGTTGCAACTCCGCAGTGATCGTCGGCTGGATCGACGCCGGCATGCTCGCACTCCCGTTCGCCGCGCGGTATCCCGACAAGGTGTCGGCACTGGTGCTCATCAACGTAACGGCGCGCTTTCTCATCGCGCACGACTATCCCGACGGTCAGCCACGCGAAGTTGCGGAGCGCCTCGTCAACTTTACGCGGGAGCATTGGGGGACGGATCGCGGCACGCTCGCACTCATGCCCAGCCTGGGCAAAGACTGCGGCGCCCTTCATGCGCTGTCGCGCATTTACCGTGCGATGGCGTCACCGAAAAGCGTCGCCGAAGGCATCGAAAACTACCTCAACATGGACGTGCGCCACGTCTTGCCGGACGTCACGGCGCCAACGCTCGTCATGACGCGCAGCAATTACTGCTTCGCGCCCGCGCCTCATGCCCAATACATCGTCGACCGTGTTCGCGACGGCCGTTTCATCGAAATACCGGGCACTGACTACGGCCCCTGGTCTGAAACGCCGGATTTGGTCTTCGAGCACATCGAAGCGTTCGTCACTGGCAAGCGAAAAAAGCGCGTCTACGATCGCCAACTCCTGGCCGTGATGTTCACTGACATTGTCGGTTCCACGTCGAAGGCCGCGGCGCTGGGTGATGCCGAATGGCGCTCGTTGCTCGATCGGCACGATCAGATCCACGCCGAGCAGATTGCCCTGTTCAATGGGCGCCTGATCGACTCCGCCGGAGACGGCGCGCTGGTCGTCTTCGACCGACCCGACCATGCCATCGACTGTGCGCAGTCGATCATCACCGCGCTCGAGCGCACCGGCATCGACATTCGCGCCGGCATCCATTTCGGCGACGTCGAGCTACGCGACCATGGCCAGGTCGGCGGTCTGACCGTACATGTCGCCGCGCGCGTGGCGTCGAAAGCCGGACCGAAAGAGATTCTTGTGTCGCGCACCGTGCGAGATATCGAACTCGGATCAGGGCTGACGTTTTCCGAACGGGGGGATCATGTCCTGAAGGGCGTGCCCGGCGCGTGGGCCTTGTATAGCGTCAATCAGTGATGGCGGACAGTGAGCCGACACGCGCCGTTGCCGTCGTTCCGATGGCGGGGATCGTTGGGAGCCGCAGCGCGTGACTCGCCTAAAAACCCAATTAGGAGTTCGGGGTCACGTCGTGCAATCCAACATTTCTCAACCGATTTGGTGCCTTTTTTTGCGTCCGTCCGGTGCCCCGTACCGGCACAAAAAACCCGCGCTTACTTCGCGTCCAATGGAAAGAACAACTGCTGGCCGTTGAGCTTGAAATCCGCGATCGCCTTGTGGCCCGCGTTGGAAGTGATCCAGTTGATGAAGATTTCGGCGGCGGCCTTTTTCACATGTGGATGCTTGACCGGATCGATGAGAATCACGCCGTAAGGGTTGTAGAGCTCAGGATCGCCCTCGAAGAGGATTTTGAGGTTCTGCCGGTTCTTGAAATTGGCCCATGAGCCACGATCGCTCAGCGTGTAGGCGCCGAGTCCGGCGGCCATGTTGAGCGTGGCGCCCATGCCCGAACCGCTTTCCTTGTACCACGCCTGCCCGACCGGTGGCGCGCCGATCGCGGCCACCCAGAATCGATTTTCCGCCGCATGCGTACCGCTGCGGTCGCCGCGCGAGGCGAACACGCTTTCGGCCTCGGCGATCTTGCCGAAAGCGGCGTTGGCGTTGGTGGAGAATCTCACCTGCGCCGGATCGCTGTCTGGTCCGACGATGACAAAGTCGTTGTACATCACGTCCTTGCGGTAGGCGCCATATCCCTCCGCCACGAACTGGTCCTCCTTCACCCGATCGTGCACCAGCAGCACATCGGCATCACCACGACGGCCAACATCGAGCGCTTGCCCGGTGCCCAGCGCGACCACGCGCACGTCGATGCCGGTCGCCTTTTCGAAGATCGGCAGGATGTACTCGAACAGGCCGGAGTTTTCGGTCGAGGTGGTGGACGCCAAGGTAATCGATTCGGCCGCATTCGCTGTCATGCACACGGCGCTGAAAACAAGCGGCGCGAACCAGCGCGTTAAAAAGCCAGATGCCACGGGAGTTCTCCTTTGATGAATTGCCGCGCCTCCGTCGAGGCCGGCCGGGAAAAGAAACGCTGCACGGGCGCATGCTCGCATACACGCCCGCCCGCGAGAAATACTACGTCATCCGCCAGCCGCGTGGCTTGACCGAGATTGTGGGTGGTCATGATGATCTTGGTGCCGTCGGTGCGGATCTGGCGCACGATGCGCTCGAGGGATTCGACGCCCGACGGATCGAGGCTTGCGGTGGGCTCGTCGAGCAACATCAAGCGCGGCTCGGTCAACCATGCCCGCCCCAGCGCGAGTCGCTGCTTTTCGCCGCCCGACAGGCGCCGTGCGTTGTCGCCCGCACGATCCGCCAGCCCGATCGCCGCTAGCATCTGCAGGCCGCGCCGTTGCCGCTCGGCGCGCGCGACACCGCGCGGTCGCAATCCGAGCGTCACGTTGTCGAGCACCGAGGTGCGCAGCATCACCGGATGCTGAAACACCATCGCGACGCCATTGCGATCGAACGGCTGGCCATTCCAGTCGATGACGCCGCTGGTTGGCACGAGGAGACCGCACAAGGCGCGCAGCAGCACGCTCTTGCCGGCGCCGTTGGGTCCGAGCACGACGGTGATGCCGTCACCGCCCAGTTCAAGGTCGACGCCGTCAAGCACGACGCGCGCACCGGGCGCGAAGCGTACATCGTGAAGGCGCAGCGGAAACTGGCTCACGCGAAACGCCGCATCACGAAGGTGCGCAGCCCAAAGGCCGCCGCGTTGAGCAACAGGATGATCGTAAGCAGCACCATGCCGAGCGCGATCGCCAGCGGCAGATCGCCCTTGCTCGTCTCCAGCGCGATGGCGGTCGTCATCACCCGCGTGGCGCGATCGATATTGCCACCGACGATCATCACCGCGCCGACCTCCGACATCGCCCGGCCCAGTCCGGCGAGTACCGCCACGATGAGCGAAAAGCGGCAATCATGGAGCAGCACGCGCACCGAGTCCCACCAGCCGAAACGCAATGCCGCCAGCTCGTCTTCATACTGACGCCAGGCATCTTCGACCACCTGGCGTGCAATCGCTGCCATCAATGGCACCACCAGCACGACCTGTGCAATCACCATCGCCGGCGGCGTGTACAGCAAACCGAACGAACCCAGCGGCCCCGAGCGCGACAGCAACAGATAAACCACGACGCCGACGACCACCGCAGGCAGCCCCATGAAACCGTTGACGAGCACGCCGGCGAACTGCTTGCCAGGGAAATGCCCCACGGCAAGACAGGCGCCCAGCGGCAGGCCGATCAGCATGCCGATAAGCACGGCCAAACCACTCACCCGGATTGACAGCCAGATGATTTCGGCAACCCGATGGTCAAAGCTCGCGAGCAGACCAAAGGCGTCCGCAAACGCCTGCGCAAAACTCCCCAAAAGGACAGCCTCCCCCACATTGCTTGGCGCGATCGATACCTAGGCAGGTGCGGGCGAGCCGCCGCCAACTGAGACGCCTTCGCCACGCCACACCACATCCACCGTGGTCAGGAAATCACCCGACACGTCTCGCTCGTTTTGTGCAATCGCGCCAAGGCCTCTGTGAGCGCGCTGGGCGCGCGTTTCGACGATACGCCCACAATCCCGCGTGTCAACGCACCTTCCTTGGCGCTGCCGCGGGACGACTTGGTTATCATGCACGAGAGGCACGCGAATGCTTCGCTGCCGCAGACGTTTTCACTGGAGAACCGACGCCCGCATGACGACCCCCGCCCGAACCGACACCCGCACGCCGCGCACCGCATTGACCGTCGACGCCGCGCGCGAAACCATCCTCTCCTCGCTGTCGCCAGTCAGCGGCTGGTCCAGCGTCGCCATTCGCGACGCACTCGACCGGGTACTCGCGAGTGAGGTGATCGCGCCACATGACGTGCCCGCGCACGACAATTCGGCGATGGACGGGTACGCGCTGCGCACGGGCGACGTTGACGGCAACGGCGAAACGTCGCTGACGGTCGTCGGCACAGCACTCGCCGGCAAGGCGTTTTCAGGCATTGTCGGGCCGAGGCAGGCGGTGCGCATCATGACCGGCGCGATGCTGCCGCAAGGCGCCGACTGTATCGTGCCGCAGGAAGACGCGCGCGCTGACGGCGATCGGGTACATATCGGCGCCAGGCTCACTACCGGCCAGCACATACGCCGCGCCGGCGAAGACCTGGCGCAAGGCACACCGGCGTTGCGTGCGGGCAAGCTCATCGGCCCGGCCGAACTCGGGCTGCTCGCCTCGCTGGGCATCGCTGAAGTGAACGTCGTGCGCCGCCTGCGCGTCGCCTTTTTCTCCACCGGCGACGAGATCGCCTCGATCGGCCAGCCCTTGGGCCCGGGCCAGATATACGACAGCAACCGCTACACCCTCTTCGGCGTGCTCAAACGGCTTGGCTGCGATGCGATCGACATGGGCGTGATTGCCGATCGGCCCGATGCACTGGAAGGGGCCTTCCGCACCGCAGCCGCTAATGCTGATGTGATTCTCACCTCTGGCGGCGTCTCGGTCGGCGAAGCGGATTTCATCAAGGACATGGTGAACCGGCTCGGGCAGGTCGATTTCTGGCGTCTCGAAATCAAACCGGGCCGGCCGATGGCTTTCGGCAAGATCGACGACACTTGGTTGTTCGGGCTGCCTGGCAATCCGGTCGCGGTGATGGTCACCTACTACCAGTTTGTTCTTGATGCGCTGCTCACGCTGATGGGCGTTTCGCCCCTGCCTGGCAGGCCGACGCATCCGGCGCGCTGCCTGAGTGACATCCGCAAACGTCCGGGGCGACGCGAGTATGTCCGCGCCCTGCTGCACTGCGAGGGCGACGCCTGGTTTGTCTCGCCGACGGGTGCGCAGGGCTCCGGCGTCTTACGTTCAATGTCGGACGCCAATTGCTTTATCGTGCTCGCCGAAAGTCAGGCCAGCGTGGTGGCGGGCGACACCGTGCAAGTACAGATGTTCGAGGGCTTGATGTAGCGCCTGGCGACAGACTGAAGACCAAAAAAAAAGCGCCATCATCTGGCGCTTTTTTTTCGGTTCTGAAGCAGTTTCAGCCCTCGATCTCGATCTCCACGCGACGATTCTCGGCGCGACCTTCGGCCGTACTGTTATCGGCGGCCGGCATCTCTTCACCGCGGCCGCTCGCCTCCAACCGTGCGTCGTCGATGCCCTGCTCGGCCAGATACATCATCACCGCCTCGGCGCGCTCCACGGATAGGGTCTGGTTGTATCCGGCGCTTCCGGTGCTGTCAGTATGGCCAACGATTCGCGCGCTCGTGTCCGGCGCCGCCTGCAAGGCGGAAGCGATTTGATCGAGCACCTCACGGCCGGCCGGTTCGACGTCACGGCTGTTCGACGCGAACGCAAGCGAACCCGGCATGGTGAGCCGCAGTACGCCATCGAGACGCTCGATTGTGACACCGGAATCGGTCAGTGATTGCAGTTGGTCGGAGATCACATCGAGCACCGGGCGCGGGGCAACGACTTGCGGTTCTGCCGGAGCAACCGGCGGTTGAATGGCACAGGCACCGAGCAACAGTGCGGCGGAGGTCGCGAGGGCGAGAACCGGGAACTTCATGGAGAATCTCCGAAATCAGAAGGGTAAAAAAAAGCGACACCCGCAAGACCTTGCGCGCGCCGTCACGCCAATGGCATGAACAAACCCCGACATCATAGACTCATCTGCCCGTCTGCGGTCGGAATATTGCGCACAAGTCAACAAAAAAACCCCCGCAATGGCGGGGGCGTGTGGCCGAACGCGGGCGCGCTGGCTACATGCGTTCGATCATCGCGTCGCCAAACTCGGAGCATGACACTTCGTGCGCGCCCTCCATCAGGCGGGCAAAATCATAGGTGACCTGCTTGTCGGCAATTGCGGCTTCCATGCCCTTGATGACCCGGTCGGCCGCTTCCGTCCACCCGATGTGCCGCAGCATCATCTCGGCGGAGAGAATGAGCGAGCCGGGATTGACCTTGTCCAGGCCGGCGTACTTGGGCGCTGTCCCGTGCGTGGCCTCGAACACGGCGTATTTGTCGGAAATGTTCGCGCCCGGCGCAATGCCGATTCCGCCCACCTGCGCGGCCAGCGCATCGGAAATGTAATCGCCGTTGAGGTTGAGTGTGGCGATGACATCGTACTCACCCGGGCGCAGCAGGATTTGCTGCAGGAACGCATCGGCAATAGCGTCCTTGATGATGATTTCGTTGCCCGTTTTCGGGTTCGCGAACTTGCACCACGGGCCGCCGTCAATCTCGGCGGCGCCGAACTCGTTGGCGGCCAATGCATAGCCGAAGTCGCGGAACGCCCCCTCGGTATACTTCATGATGTTGCCCTTGTGCACCAGCGTGACGCTCTTGCGGTCGTTGTCGATCGCGTACTGGATTGCGGCTCGCACGAGGCGCTCGGTGCCTTCTTTGGACACCGGCTTGATACCGATGCCGGAGGTTTCGGGGAAACGGATTTTGGTGACGCCCATTTCATTTTGCAGAAAGTCGATGACCTTTTTGGCCTGGTCACTCATCGGCGGCCATTCGATGCCCGCGTAGATGTCTTCTGTATTCTCGCGGAAGATGATCATGTCGGTCTGCGTCGGGTCCTTCAACGGCGAGGGCACGCCCTTGAAGTATCGTACCGGGCGCACGCATTGGTACAGGTCCAGCTCCTGACGCAGCGCCACATTGAGGGAACGGATACCACCGCCGACCGGGGTCGTCATTGGGCCCTTGATGGCCACCGAATATTCCTTGAGCGCGTCGAAGGTCTCTTTCGGCAACCACTCGTCAGGGCCGTAAAGCTGTGTGGATTTTTCGCCCCCGTACACTTCCATCCAGTGAATTTTCTTCTCGCCGCCGTAGGCTTTTTCGACTGCAGCATCGATTACTTTCATCATCACCGGCGAGATGTCCACGCCAATGCCATCACCTTCGATGTAGGGGATGATCGGATTGTTCGGGGTGGGCTGGCCGGCGACGATCTTCTGACCCTCTGCGGGAACCTTGATGTGAGATACGCTCATTCCTACCCCCCTCATTTTGAATTCGTGCCGAGCGCGCCCGCCGAGGGCCGCAATCTGCGGCGCGGCGTCGGAACGACCCGGCCGAACAGCACGACAGCGTGCCGTGCACCTCGATTCTGATTATCACTTAAAACGACGCGGCCGGACGAATCCGGCCGCGCGGTCACGACGCGTAATTTACTTTCTCGTCAAGCTTGCGCAGAAGCGAGTATCGCGTTGAAGGTCGCGCTTGGGCGCATCACCGCCTTGGTTTTCTCCGGATCGGCGAAGAAGTAGCCACCGATATCGACCGGCTTGCCCTGAACAGATCTGAATTCCTCGATGATTTTCTGCTCGTTTTCGGCCAACGCCTTTGCCAACGGTGCAAAGTGCGCCTTCAGTTCGGCATCTTCGTCCTGCGCTGCCAGAGCCTGCGCCCAGTACAGTGCAAGATAGAAGTGGCCTCCGCGGTTGTCCAGTTCGCCGGTTTTACGCGACGGTGATTTGTCGTTGTCGAGTAATGTGCCGGTGGCCTCGTCAAGCGTTTTCGCGAGCAGCTTCGCCTTGGTGCTGCCGGTTTTGATACCGACGTCTTCGAGCGACACGGCGATGGCGAGGAATTCGCCCAGCGAGTCCCAGCGCAAATGATTTTCTTCCACCAGTTGCTGGACGTGTTTGGGCGCCGAACCGCCGGCGCCGGTTTCGAACAGGCCACCGCCGGCCATCAGCGGCACAATCGACAGCATCTTGGCGCTGGTGCCCAACTCCATGATCGGGAACAGGTCGGTGAGGTAGTCACGCAGGATGTTGCCGGTTGCCGAGATGGTGTCGAGGCCGCGCACCACACGCTCCAGGGTGTAACGCATGGCCCGCATCTGCGACATGATCTGGATGTCCAGACCCGAGGTATCGTGATCCTTGAGGTAGGTTTCGACCTTCTTGATCAGTTGGGCTTCGTGCGGGCGGTAGGGATCGAGCCAAAAGATGACCGGCATGCCGGAATTGCGGGCACGCGCTACCGCCAGCTTGACCCAGTCGCGGATCGGCGCGTCCTTGACCTGGCACATGCGCCAGATATCGCCCTCTTCCACGTTCTGCACGAGCAGCACTTCGCCGGTCTTCAGATCGACGATACGCGCCTCGCCGGCTTCCGGAATTTCGAAGGTCTTGTCGTGGGAACCGTATTCCTCAGCCTGCTGCGCCATCAGGCCAACGTTCGGCACGGTGCCCATGGTCACCGGGTCGAAGGCGCCGTTGGTTTTGCAGAAGCTGATCATCTCCTGGTAGATGCGCGCGAAGGTGCTCTCGGGCATCACGGCCTTGGTGTCCTTGGGACGTCCGTCCGCACCCCACATCTTGCCGCCCAACCGGATCATCGCCGGCATCGAGGCGTCGACGATGACGTCGTTGGGGGCGTGCAGGTTGGAAATTCCCTTGGCCGAATCGACCATCGCCAGTTCGGGGCGATGCTCGTGGCAGGCGTGCATGTCCTCGATGATTTCCTCACGCTTGGAGCGCGGCAAATCAGCGATTTTGTCATACAGGTCGGCCAGACCGTTATTGACGTTTACGCCCAGCGCGTCGAACAGATCGCCGTGCTTAGCGAACGCGTCCTTGTAGAAAATCTTGACCGCGTGGCCGAAGACGATGGGGTGCGAGATCTTCATCATCGTCGCCTTGACATGCAAGGAGAACATGATCCCGGTCTGGCGCGCGTCTTCCATCTGTTCTTCATAGAAGTCGCACAGCGCCTTTTTGCTCATGAACATGCTGTCGATGATTTCACCGTCAAGCAAAGACACCTTCGGCTTGAGCACGATGGTCACGCCACGCTGGGTGACCAGGTCCATTTTGACGTCGCGCGCACGATCCAGCGCCATCGACTTCTCACCATGGTAGAAATCGCCGTGGCGCATGTGCGAGACGTGGCTGCGCGAGGCCTGGCTCCACTCGGTCATCGAATGCGGATGCTTTTGCGCGTAGCGCTTGACCGCGGGCGGGGCGCGACGATCGGAGTTGCCCTCGCGCAGCACCGGGTTGACCGAGCTACCCAAAGCCTTGTCGTAACGCTGTTTGATCGATTTTTCTTCGTCGTTCTTTGGCGCCTCGGGATAGTCCGGCAGGGCATAACCGCTGTTCTGCAGTTCGGTGATCGCCGCGTTGAGCTGCATCACGGAGGCGCTGATGTTCGGCAACTTGATGATGTTGGTATCGGGCTCCTGGGTCAGCCGGCCCAACTCGGCAAGATTGTCCGGCACCTTCTGAGCGTCGGTCAGATCGTCAGAGAACAGCGCCCGAATGCGCGCCGACAGTGAGATGTCGACCGTCTTGATGTTAATGCCGGCCGGCGCCGCGAAAACGCGCACGACCGGCAGCAGGGAACATGTCGCCAGCAAGGGCGCTTCGTCAGTGAGCGTGTAGATAATCGTCGGTGTTTGCGTGGTCATGCGTTCCTCCCTCTCAAAATATGACTTCCGGACGGAAGGCGCCAGGAAGACAGGTTGTGATGATGTCACGGCGTCACCACAACCTCATACGACCCTCGTCAAGAACTGTGATTATAGTGCCTGATTAACCTTGCAGCGAAGGCGTGGCGAGATCCGCGTCGCGGGTGCTCCGCCGCCAAACCGGGGTGCTAAGATCAGGCCGATTGTTACGGCAATGGCTGAGGAGGCTTCATGGATGTACCGGTGGGAGAAAACCCGGTCGCCCAATCGATCGCTCACGCGCTGATCGAAGGCTTCGACAAGCACTACCGCATCTTTCGCGAGACCAGTCGCAAGGCCAAGGAATTGTTCGAAGCCGCCGATTGGCACGAGCAACTCGATGCGGTGCACCGGCGTGTGCAGTTCTACGATGAGCGCGTCGACGAAACGGTGCATCGCCTGCATCAGGAGTTTGACGCCGACTCGCTGGATGACGCCACCTGGCAGCAGGTGAAGCTGCACTTCATCGGCATGCTGATCAACCACAAGCAACCGGAACTGGCCGAAACGTTCTTCAATTCCGTGTGCTGCAAGATCCTGCACCGCACCTATTTCAACAATGACTACATCTTTGCCCGACCGGCAATGGCGGTCGAGTACATCGAATCGTTTCCGCCGGTGTATTCAAGCTACTACCCGCGCGACGCCGGCCTGCGCGCCACCGTCAAAAGCATCGTCGAGGACTTCGACTGGGAGCGCCCCTTCCAAGATCTCGATCGGGACGTCGACTACATTCTGCGCACCACGCAAGAGTTCGTCGGCAGCTGGCCGGAGATGGAGGTCAATAGCCAGATCCAGGTGCTGTACGCCGCGTTCTATCGCAACAAGACGGCCTACATCATCGGCAAGGCGGTCAACGGCTATCAGGAATATCCCTTCGCCATTGCGATACGCCATTCGGAGAACGGCCGGCTGTATGTCGACACCATCCTGCTCGATGCATGGCGCATTTCGCTGCTGTTCTCGCTCTCGCGCGCCTACTTTCTGGTCGATATGGAAGTGCCTTCCGGCTACGTGCATTTCCTGCGATCGATCATGCCGGTCAAACCGCGCTCCGAGCTGTACACCATGCTCGGCCTGGGCAAGCAGGGCAAAACGATGTTCTTCCGCGATCTGCTCGC
>CBDTZF010000061.1:0-10869 GCA_965364825.1 uncultured Rhodocyclaceae bacterium
ACGCCGAGAATGCGTTTCATGTGTGGCTCCTTCATCAACGCGTTGCAGGTGGATTAACCATACCAACGCTCCACTAAGATGAGAAGACGGCATAATTCGACTTCTGCGTCCTGAATTTGGAACACTGGGAGCCCCGATGCAGGATCTGAACGACCTCTACTATTACGTCCACGTCGTCGAGCACGGCGGCTTCGCACCGGCTGGCCGGGCGCTTGGTCTGCCCAAATCGAAGCTCAGCCGACGCATCGCGCAACTCGAGGCGCGCCTCGGCGTGCGCTTGTTGCAGCGATCGACGCGACATTTCTCGGTCACTGAGGTCGGCCAGACCTACTACGAGCATTGCAAGGCGATGCTGGTGCAGGCCGAGGCCGCGCAAGAGGCGATCGAGATGACCCGCGCCGAGCCGCGCGGCCTGGTCCGCATGAGTTGCCCGACCGCCCTGTTGCATGCTCACGTCGGGCGCATGCTCGGCGAGTTCATGGCGCACAACCCGCACGTCACGGTGCATCTGGACGCCACCAATCGTCCGGTCGAGCCGGTGGCCGAAAGCATCGATCTGGCCATCCGCGTGCGCCCGCCACCGCTGGCCGACAGCGAGCTGGTACTGCGGGTGCTGTCCGACCGCAGTGTGGGCCTCGTCGCCAGCCCCACCCTGCTCGCGGCGCTGGGGACGCCGGTCGGCCCGGCCGACCTGTCGGCCTATCCAAGCCTCGCCCTCGGCCCGCCCCAAAACGAACACCTGTGGACGCTGTACGGCCCCGAGCAGGCCGAAGCGACGCTTCACCACCAGCCGCGCCTGGTCACCAGCGACATGGTCGCGCTGCGCAATTCCGCGCTCGCCGGCGTCGGCATCGTCCAGCTACCAACCCTGATGGTGTGCGACGAACTGGCTACCGGCACGCTGATCCGACTGCTACCGGACTGGGCCCCGCGCCGCGAAATCATCCACGTCGTTTACCCCTCGCGCCGCGGCTTGCTGCCGGCGGTGCGCGCGCTGATCGATCATCTGGCACAGAGAGTTACGCACAGATGGATGAGGATTGAGGTCGGTCGCTGCGTGACTCGTTATCATCGTGCGGTTGCCGGGCCCATTCGATCGGCCTAAGGTGGTAATCGGAACGGGCACGACCGACCAGGAAATGGCGTGGCGTGTGAACGTCAAGGCGGGCAAGGCATTCGAATCACGCATCCGGCTCGCGTAGCGCGCGCTGGGTTGACGGCGCGCGCCAGGGCTGACAAGGCGCCGGCTACTTGGGATGTTTCAACGCTCGCCGGAGCGAGTCGGCCTGTTTGGCATTTTTGTTCAATGGCTTCAAACGGCTTGGCATCCGACCAATTTCTGGTCAACCGAGAGTCTGCAGTTAGATCGCGAGTGAAAGCAAAAGGCGCGCGCAAAGTAGCTGCCGACGCGGGCCATGCGAACTGGTATCGAACTCTTCGTTGTCCCAATCCGCCGGGAATTTTCCGATGGCTTTCAAGATCCTCACCGCCGAAGTGTCACATGAAACCAATACCTTCAGTGTGCGCCAGACGGACGCGGATGCGTTCAGAGATCGCTTCTTCCTGCTAGGCGACGCTGCACTCAAAGAGCGGGCACACGCAAATACCGAGTTGGCCGGTGTTCTTGATACCGGGCGCACCTATGGTTGGGATCTGCGGCACGTACTCAGTGTTTCCGCGGGCCCGAGCGGATTCGTCAAGCGGTCGGCCTTCGACTGGTTCGCTGAGCCGATTATTCAACAAGCGTCCGAGGAGACGTTTGATGGCGCCCTGTTGTGCCTGCACGGTGCGATGGTTCCGGACTTTTGCGAAGATGGTGAAGGCGAGTTGTTGCGCCGGCTGCGCAGCGTGATTGGCGTGGGGGTGCCGATTGCGATAACACTCGATCCGCATGCGAATGTCACACGTGAGATGTGCGATCTCGCCAATATCATCGTGTCCTTCAAAACCTATCCCCACATCGACATGCGTGAGACCGGGCGACAGGCTGGACACATCCTTCAGCGGACCATGGCAGGAGAAATCCGGCCGGGGACGGTCATGGCCAGGGTGCCCATGCTCGAAGAGGTCAACGGTGGGCGCACCGACATTGGGCCGATGATCGCGCGCCTGGAAAGCGCACGCACCTACGAATCACGCGATGACGTTTTTGCCGTCAGCATCAACGCCGGATTCGCGAGTGCCGACATCGCACAGGTCGGGCCCACCGTACTCGTCACCGGACAGGGTGATTTCGCGGCACACACGACCTTTGCCCAAACCATCGCAAATGACATATGGGTCCGACGACACGAGTCGCTGAATACCTTCTTGAGTGTCGCCGATGCGGCGAATATGGCCAGGTCGTTCCCGTCAGGCAAGGGTCCGCTGATCATCGCGGACTATGCGGACAATCCGGGGGCGGGTGCTTACGGCGATTCAACATACTTGCTTGAAGCGCTTCTTGCCGCTGGCGTTGACGATGCTGCGTTTGGGCCGATGGTTGATAGCGAGGCCGTCAAGCTGCTTATCAAGGCGGAACCTGGAGCACCTGTCACGCTTGCTCTGGGCGGCAAGACGAATCCGAAATTTGGTGGCGGGCCGATTGATCTCGTAGGGGAATTGGTCTCTGTGTGGGATGGCAAGTTCGTCGGCGACGGCCCGATGCTTGGCGGACTGAGCGCCAGCTTTGGGCCCTGCGCCGTAATCAGGGTCCAGGGCATCGACATTCTGGTCGTGACGCTGGCCCGCCAGATTCTCGACCTACAGCAGTTCAAGGCCTTCGGCATCGACCCGGTCAAGAAACGCGTCGTCGCGCTCAAGTCGATGCAGCACTTTCGCGCCGCGTTCGAGCCCATCGCGGGTGACGTCATCGTCTGTGACAGCGGCGCATTGTGCACCCCGAGCTATGGCGCCCTGCCGTACAGGAATGTGCGCCGACCCATATTTCCGCTTGACGACTTCGAAGGTTGAACCGGGACGCTGCGCGGTCGCCCTTTCCTCAGAGACTGCGGCGCTCGCACGGTGGCGCGCGCCTCGATTCAGCACCGCCGAGGCATCCAGGTGCCCATTTTGCTGCAGTGCAGTGTGCTATGGTGAAACACACATACCCGTCTTCTTGGGGACTATTGCCTGACCTTCGGCTGCACGCTGGCGGTCCAATCAGTCGTTTCCTTTGAGTCCACAAAAGGATCGACAAATGCCCAACCTGTTCCTCAGGTCACCGAGTACGACCGCGCCTTCGCTCCAACACGCGAAGGTAACGCCCATTGCGATCAAGTCCCCTTGCAGCAACGAGCGATTCGCCACCGCGATCGTCTATTGCGAGGCCAATTTCGGCGCGATCGACGGCAAGACCGCCAACGGCTTGGTGCGGCATTCGGAGAAATACAAGATTCTGTCGATCATCGACAGCGAGAAAGCAGGTCGTGACGCAGGTGAAGTGCTTGACGGTGAGGCCAACGCGATCCCGATCTGCGCGGACCTCGCTGCCGGGCTGGCTCTCGCCGGCAGCGTTCCCGACTACTTCATCTTCGGCATGGCCCCGGCCAGTGGCATGCTGTCGTTGCGAGAACGCCGTCTGGTGCTCGAAGCCATCGGCCTGGGCATGAACGTGGTCAATGGCTTGCACGAATTCCTCAATGAGGATCCCCAGTTCGTCGCGGCAGCCGCGGCCAACGGCGTCGAGATCATCGATGTTCGCCGGCCACGCGCGAAAAAAGACCTGCGCATGTTCTCCGGTCGCATCGATCAGGTCGCGTGCCCGCGCATCGCTGTGCTCGGCACCGACTGTGCCATCGGAAAGCGCACCACCGCGACGATTCTCACCCGCGCCCTCAACGACATCGGCGTCAAGGCGGTCCTCGTCGGCACGGGTCAGACGGGCCTGATTCAGGGGGCACGCTACGGTGTCGCGCTCGACGCGGTGCCCTCGCAATTCTGCTCGGGCGAAATGGAGGCCGTCATCGTTGAAGCCTACGAGGGCGAGCGACCGGAGGTGATCATCGTCGAAGGCCAGGGTGCGCTGAGCCACCCGGCCTTCTCGACCTCAAGCCTGATCTTGCGCGGCAGCCATCCCCATGCCGTGATACTGCAGCATGCGCCAGGTCGTGCACACCGCTGCGATTTCGAAACGATGAAGATGCCGACCCCGGCGAGCGAGATCAACCTCATCCAGACTTTCTCCGACACCAAAGTCATCGGCCTCACCTTGAACCACGAAAACATGGAAGCCGCGCAGATCGACGAGGCGGTCAGGCGATATTCGTGCGAACTCGGCATTCCGGTCGCCGATCCGCTGGCGCATGCACCGGAGCGACTCGTGGAGATGGTCCTTGGCGCGTTTCCCGAGTTGCGCAGGAAACAGGTCGCCCTGTTGCAATGACTGCGCCGCGGCTTGAGATTGATCTCGACAAGATCCATCACAACGCCCGCACTTTAGTCCGCCGACTCGCCCCCCACGGCATCTCGGTCACCGGTGTCACCAAGGCCAGCCTCGGGTCGCCTGAGATCGCGTGTGCCATGCTCGACGGGGGCGTATGCGCACTGGGCGATTCGAGAATCGAAAATATCGAGGGGATGCGTGCGGCGCAAGTGCGTGGCCCGATGACGCTGATCCGCACGCCGATGTTGTCTCAGGTGCGTCGAGTCGTTGTCGCTGCCGATGTAAGCCTCAATACGGAAATCGACGTCATCGACGCTCTTTCGTCCGCTGCCCGCAAGGCGGGCGTGATCCACGGCATCGTGCTGATGGTCGAGCTGGGAGATCTGCGTGAAGGAATCATGCCCGGCGATCTCGAGAACATGGTGCGTCGCGTACTGCGCTTCCCCAACATCCTGCTCAAGGGCATCGGCAGCAATCTCGCCTGCGCCAGCGGAGTGGCGCCCGACGCCCGCAACATGGCGGAGCTGTCAGCGCTGGCCGATTCGATCGAGGCGAGCTTCGGCCTCGTTCTTCAAACCATCTCGGGCGGCAACTCGGCCAGCCTCACCTGGGCCCTCAGCGGCGCAGACACCGGTCGGATCAACAATTTGCGGCTCGGCGAAGCAATTCTTCTCGGCCGCGAGCCGCTTCACCGCCAGGCAATTGAGGGCTTGCACACCGACGCCGCGATTCTTGTGGCCGAGGTCATCGAGGCCAAGCTCAAGCCATCCCGGCCGTGGGGCGAAATCGCGCAAACCGCGTTTGGAAGCAAGGATTGCCCCCCGGATCGCGGCGCAATCACCCGGGTACTGATTGCCCTCGGCCTTCAGGACACCGACCCGAGCGGACTGGATCCGCCGGCCGGCATCGAGCTTCTCGGCGCTTCGAGCGACCACCTGATCGCCCGTTCGGAAGGCCAGAAAATGGCCGTCGGTGACGAAATCACCTTCCAGCCCAACTACGCCGCATTGATGCGCGCGATGACGTCACCCTTTGTCGCCAAGCACCTCAAGCCCCGGTTCCGGAAAATAGCGCTGGCCAGCGGTGAGATGGCAGGGTGAGCTGACATCCGCCCGGCGGCGAGCCTCGCTCCCAACGAATTATCGTGCGCTTGTATTCGGCTCGTGCTCGTTATCCAGGATGTGACTCAATGAAGGCCCGGCGCAGCCGCGTTGAACTTGCCGCGCTGCGCTCTTCCGCACACGCACCTGTCGCATACGGTCAACGCACACCGCCCGGCGAACCGGGCGATGTGCGTTTGTAGAGTAGCGGCGATTACTTATAGACGCCAAACTCAGCCGTCTGCTTAGCGCGGGCGCCGCTGTTGGTCTGGCTGGCGCACGCGGTTGTTGTTGACATTGACACGGGCGGTGCCGATCGGCGGGCCATCCATGAAGCCGATCGTTACTTTCGGCGCTTCATGCCGAGCATGTTCAATTTTCTCGCCACGACTTGCGTGCAGGCGCTCGATTTCCTTGCGGCCGTGCGTTCGACGGTTCCGGCGCGATCTTGAATGTCACTGCGGGTCAGGTATTCAACGCACTGCAATGGACACGTCGCCCAAGGAAGTTAAAACGTGAAAAGGCGCGTAAGCGCCAGCTTTTGGATCGTCCGCCGGTTTTCAGTGATGGCCCGTCGGAATAAAATCGGGCACCTGTTTCTTAGCGTGCTTCGCTTCCCGCTTTTCCTTCGGAGTCATTAACGGTTGTTTCTTCTCTTCCTTGTTGCTTTGTCGCTTCTTGCCCATGGTATTGCTTTTCGTATGCACCGAAAGACGCGGATGCAGCTTCAGTATGGGTCGATAATCAAGCAAAGAGCGATTGCGAAAACATTTGTTTGGCAAGCTTCGCGCACGCAAAAAAAGCCCCCTGCGGGGCTTTCGGCTTGACCTGAATTTTCCGTCTTCAGGTCAAGCGGCCTTCTCTCCCACCCAGTCGCTGTCAGAGGCCAACTTCGAGCCGGCATCGGTCGCGGCGGTGACGTTGGCGGAGATGTTCCCCGAGAGTTCGCGAAGGCCACCGGTAAACCTCGCAACACCCGCCGTCCAGTCTTCAGACATCGGCAAGTGCACCCATGGCGGAGCCAGTTCCTGGGTCAGTCGTTGCGCCGCTTTCTGGTGCGCCTGGGTGACGATCTCGAAGCTGGCGCGAGAGCACGCGATAGTCCGCCCGAGCACAGGCTCTCCAAATGCAGCGCTGAATGCATTCAGGTCACCGCTTACGCCTGCGGTGGCACTGGCGGAAATGCAGTCTTCGAAATTGTTGCGGACCGTCGCCAGGGCCAGTTCCGACAGGCGTTCGGTGCTCGTCATGTAAATCCTGGCGACGGCGAGGAAGGCGTCGATGGCAACGGTTTGTGATGCAAGGACGTTGATCGGGTGCGTGGTACTCATGGTTTTTCCTTTTGGGAACTCATGCTTGATGCAACGCGAACGAATAGTTGTTTTCGTGGTCGCGTTACCGGGTCCGCTTTTGGCGGGGCTTGCTGTTGCGCCGCAGCACTTGAACCAGTATCCCTCATGCGCGGGGGGGTCAAACAATCACATGTAAGCGTAACATGGTCAGGTCGCAGGATGGCACGCCCTAGTGCAGCGGCGCCGAATCCGGAGCGGATTTTTTGCGAAATTCTGCCAAAGGCATTCGCAGAAAACGCGGAGTGTTTGGGGTCCGCTGGAGCTGCTTTTTTTGGAGGCAAGTTGTTCGCGCCGTTCGGCAAGTCACACCTTTATTGCGGAGTGACGGGTAACGCCCATACGACCAGCCTCTCGATCGAGGGACTCAATCATCCAGGTTGGGAAATCCACGTTAACCCGATGCTGCTTCTGAAGGGCCCAAGAGCCCAGGGAAACATCCAGGACGCCCGTGATGTCTTCGCTCTGGGGCGCCTCGGCATGGCTCACGCCAACGCTCAAACATTCGTCGTGGGCTGCAGCGCGATGATGGACATGCCGATCAAGGCGACGAACGCGCCGGCCGCATCCCAGCGCGTCAGCGCCACTCCATCCACGAAGTGAAGCCAACAGCAGCGCGACAGTGATGTACATCCCGCCGTAGGCGGCATACGTGCGTCCCGCCGCGCTCGGGTGCAGTGTCAGCAACCACGCGAACAGCGCCAGCGAAAACGCCGCGGGGATCAGCAGCCAGATCGATTTATGCTGTTTGACTATCAGCCACGGGAGATAGCAGCCGACAATCTCGGCCACCGCCGTCAGCGCAAATAACAGGGCCACTTTGAGGAGTTCCAACCTCATGTCTCCCGCAACGCGGCGATCATCGGGCACCGCACATCGCCGCGCGCCGCACGGCAACGCTGCACCAGATCGGCAAGCACATGCTCGATGCGAGACAGATCGGCCAGCTTGGCGCTTACGTCCGCCAGCTTTCGCTCTGCCTGCTCCCGCGCCTCACTACAGTGCGTGCCGTCCTCGAGCCGCAGCAAGTCCGCGATCTCGTCCAGGCTGAACCCCAGCCGCTGAGCCGCCTTCACGAATCTCACCCGAGCCACATCCGCGTCGCCATAGCGACGGATGCCGCCGTACGGTCGCGCCGGCGTCGTCAGCAGCCCCTTGCGCTGATAGAAGCGAATGGTCTCGACGTTGACCCCTGCCACCTTTGCGAAGGCGCCGATGGTCAGGCGCTCTGAATCATTATCCATGCCGCTTGACTCCGTAGTTGACTACGGAAGTAACGTTAGCGCATCACGCGAAGACTCGACAGGGGAATCTGCTGTCAAGTGCGCAAAACGGACGCGGTGCCAACGGTACCGGCGGAGTGTCCGGCACGGCCTGCGTCGCCTGCCCGCTTTTCGTCGAGGAAGCGCCCGCCAAGGTCGAGTGCGTCGGTCAGACGGACGCCACGTTCGCAAGAAGCACGCGGGTTGTGACCTTCGACGACGCGCAATTCGGCACCCCAACACTGACCACCGCAATCGCAGGCAACCCCTCGACAACCAAGGAGTTGGCTATGGACAAACACACCAGATTGCTGCGAATCGGCGTCCTCGGTTCGGTCTTCGCCGCGCTGTGCTGCTTTACCCCGATTCTGGCGGTGTTGCTCGGCGTGGTCGGCGCTACCGCTTGGGTCGGCTATCTCGACTATGTGCTGTTTCCGATGCTGGCGATTTTCATCGGAATCACCGTGGTCGCATGGCATCAGCGTCGCCAGGCACAGGCCTGCGGCTCGCAGAACGAAGTGCGAGGAAGACGATGATTCGGCTCGATATCGAAGGCATGACCTGCCCGTCGTGCGCCGAGCATGTCGGCGACGCACTACTCGCCTTGCCCGGCGTCGAACATGCGGACGTCGATTACCCGGCGGGTGCGGCCAGCGTAAGCGGCAGCCGGCCACTTGATCCACAAGGTCTGGTCGCGGCCGTCGCGGCCCTGGGTTACCGCGCCAGCATCTCGGGATCGCCGACGACGGCCGGCGCCGATACCCAGACCATTGAGCACGCCACACCCAGGCACAACCGGGCGGCGCTGCATATTGCAATTATCGGCAGCGGAGGTGCGGCGATGGCGGCCGCGTTGAAAGCCGTTGAACGAGGTGCGCGCGTCACATTGATCGAGCGCGGCACGGTCGGTGGCACCTGCGTCAACGTCGGCTGCGTACCCTCCAAGATCATGATCCGCGCCGCTCACATCGCGCACCTGAGGCGATCCAGTCCGTTCGACGGCGGCATCGCGGCGAGCGCGCCGGCGATCGACCGCGCACGGCCGGTGGCCCAGCAGCAGGCACGCGTCGATGCGCTGCGGCATGCGAAATACGCGTCCATCCTGGCGGGCAACCCGGCCATCACCATGCTGCGTGGCGAAGCCCATTTCAAGGATAGCCAAAGCTTGGTCGTGCACCTGAACGACGGCGGCGCGCGAGTTAGCGTTCGACCGCTGCCTGATCGCCACCGGTGCCAGCCCGGCCGTGCCGCCGATTCCCGGCCTGAAAGACACCCCGTATTGGACATCGACCGAAGCGCTGGTGAGCGAAGCGATTCCGCCCCGGCTCGCGGTGATCGGTGCGGCGGTGGTGGCCGCGGAACTGGCGCAAGCCTTCGCCCGACTGGGCAGCAAAGTGACGATCCTCGCACGCCACACGCTGCACTTCCGGGAAGATCCGGCCATCGGCGTGGCCGTCACGGCGGCCCTCCGTGCCGAAGGTATCGAGGTGCTGGAACAAACCCACACCCGCCAGGTCGCGCATGCGAACAACGATTTCGTGCTCACTACCGACCGGGGCAGGCTGCGCGCCGGCAAACTGCTGGTGGCTACGGGCCGCGCGCCCAACACGCACAGCCTGGCGCTGGATGCGGCGGGCGTGGCAGTCGATGCGCGGGGGGCGATCATCATCGACACAAAAATGCGCACCAGCAATCCGAATGTTTATGCTGCCGGCGACTGCACGGACCAGCTGCAGTTCGTCTATGTCGCGGCGGCGGCCGGCACCCGCGCGGCGATCAACATGACCGGTGGCGAAGCTGCGCTCGACCTGACCACCATGCCGGCAGTGGTATTCACCGATCCGCAGGTCGCGACCGTGGGCTACAGCGAGGCGCGGGCGCACGACGATGGCATCGACACCGACAGCCGCACGCTCGCCCTCGAAAACGTGCCGCGCGCGCTCGCCAATTTCGATACGCGCGGTTTCATCAAACTGGTTGCCGAGGCGGGTAGCAATCGACTCATCGGCGTGCAGGCCGTGAGTCCGGAAGCGGGCGAACTCATCCAGACCGCGGCGCTGGCGATCCGGGCGCGGATGACCGTGCACGAACTGGCCGACCAGTTGTTCCCCTATTTGACGATGGTCGAGGGCCTGAAACTGGCCGCGCAGACGTTCAGCAAGGATGTGTCGCAACTGTCCTGCTGTGCCGGATAGCGGCACGCGGGAGGATCGCCGCAAGCTGCTGCCCGTCAACGCTGGCGTTGGCCCAAGAGAATCGCCATCACACAGCTTCGTTTTCTCATGGATCGTTCAACCTAGAAACGCCAGTCGGACACACCCGAGTGTGCGGCTGGCGGGCCGACTGGCAAGGCGCGAGGAGGACGCAGGAGCGGCCCCTGCTAAGACGAGCAACGCAGCGAGGCGGCCCGCCAGTCGTGCAATCGGGCGCGTAGCACTCTCACCAAACGGGCGAAGTCGGTCAGGGGGAGAAATTACTGTGCTCTCAGACATTTATCAACGCCAACAAGCGGTCAACTGTCGTTTCTAGGTTCAAAGGCGTCGATCAAGACGCTCTGCCCTCCCGCGCAAGCGCCCTACTTGCGCGTCAACGCACACCGCCCGGCGAACCGGGCGGTGTTTTCGGGTGAGAAATGGCGATTACTTATAAACGCCGATCTCAGTCGTCTGCTTTGCACGGGCGCCGCTGTTGCTCTGCGTCACGCGGTTGTTGTTGGCGTTCACAGTCGCACTGCCGAACAGCGGCCCGTCCATGAAACCGATTTTCACTTTCTGCTCGGCGCGAGCGCCGCTGTT
>CBDTZF010000062.1:0-10850 GCA_965364825.1 uncultured Rhodocyclaceae bacterium
TGTTTTCGATGTGATGCACGACTTGCTGGTTGCAAAAAACGCCGGCGCAACAACCCAGCCAACCACGACACCGGCAAGCGATACGCTCGCCACGCCGGCACCCGCCAAAAAGCTCGACATCGACGTTTCAACCGCCATTCGGCGCGCCAAGCGCCCGGCATAACAGGAGCAGCGACTGTGGAGATTGTCGAGGTCATCGAAGGCGCGTTTGCGATGCCGCGCACCAGCCCGTCTTATCCGTGTGGACCATACCGTTACACGAACCGCGAACATATGGTCGTCACCTACCGTACCGATCCGGCGGCGTTGGAACGCCTGATTCCCGAACCACTTCTTATCGACGAGCCGGTCGTGCGCTGCGAGTTTATGCGCATGGAAAGTAGTACCGGATTCGGGCATTATTCGGGCGCAGCCCAGCATATTCCGGTTCGCTTTGGCGAACAGCGCGGCTCGTATACCCACATGATGTTTTTGGACGCGCACGCGCCGATCGCTGGCGGTCGTGAGTTGTGGGGTTTTCCGCAAAAGCTTGCCGCGCCCGGTCTTTGCGTTGCCCGTGACACGCTGATCGGCACGCTCGATTACGGGCCAAAACGCGTGGCGACGGCCACGATGGGCTACAAGCATGCCGAAATTGCCACCGATTTGGCGAAGGCGCCGCTGGAAGAGCCGGGATTTTTGCTGAAGATCATCCCGCATGTCGACGGCACACCGCGGATCTGCGAGCTGGTGCGCTACTTTCGCCGCGACATCGTCTTCAAGGGCGCCTGGCGCGGCCCCGCCGCGCTGGAAGTGAAGCCGCATGCGCTGGCGCCTCTTAGCGACCTGCCCGTACTCGAGGTACTCGCCGGCGCGCATTTCGTCGCCGACTTCTCCTTGAGTCTTGGCGAAGTCGTTCACGACTATCTCGCCTGACACCAACCGGATAAACCTCGCCATGAAAGCTGAAGACGTTCGCAAACGCGCCTTTTCAATGCCCCTGCACAACCCGGCCTATCCGCCGGGGCCGTATCGATTTATTGACCGCGAATACCTCGTTATTACTTATCGCACGAGTCGCGAGGCGCTGGACAGAGTGGTGCCGAAGCCACTTGAAATTGCTGAACCGGTCGTGAAATACGAATTCATCCGCATGCCAGACAGCACCGGCTTCGGTGACTATACCGAGTCGGGTCAGGTCATACCGGTGAGCCTGGATGGCGTCGAGGGTGACTATGTCCATGCCATGTTCCTGGATGACGATCCACCGATCGCCGGTGGACGCGAATTGTGGGGTTTCCCGAAAAAACTGGCCTCACCCACGCTCAGGGTCGAGCGCGATACCCTGCTGGGCACTCTGGATTTTGGCCCGGTGCGCATCGCGACCGGCAGCATGGGCTACAAGCACGAGGCGCTCGATCACGCGACGGTACTGAAGTCGCTGGGCAAGCCAGCCTATCTGTTAAAAATCATTCCGCACGTGGATGGCCGTCCGCGTATTTGTGAAATCGTTCGATATCAGCTTGGCGATGTGAACCTGAAAGGTGCCTGGTCAGGGCCGGCAGCTCTCGAACTGCATCCGCATGCCTTGGCGCCAGTCAATGACCTGCCTGTACTGGAAGTACTTTCTGCTGTCCATCTGGTCGCCGACCTCACCCTGAATCTGGGTGAAGTCGCTCACGACTATCTTGCTCGTTAACTACTGAATTCTGGAGATCAGCTTCATGGACCGTTTCAAGGGAAAAGTCGCGATCGTCACTGGTGCCGCCAGTGGTATCGGCAACACAATCGCGCAGGCGCTGGCCGCTGCCGGCGCCAAAGTAGCCATTGCCGATCTCAAGCTGGAAGCCGCCGAGAAGGCTGCTGCCGAAATCGTCAACAGTGGCGGTACCGCGATGGGCGTCGACATGGACGTCAGCGACGAGACAGCGGTAAATCGCGGCGTTGACGCGGTCGCCGCCGCCTACGGCCAGATCGACATATTGGTTAGCAATGCCGGCATCCAGATCGTTCATCCGATCGAATCATTCCCTTTTGCCGAGTGGAAGAAAATGCTCGCCGTTCATCTGGATGGGGCGTTTCTCACGACCAAGGCCTGTCTCAAGCACATGTATGAAGCCAACACCGGGTCGATCATTTACATTGGATCGGTGCATTCCAAGGAAGCATCACAGCTAAAGTCCGCGTATGTCACCGCCAAGCACGGCCTACTCGGTCTGTCCAGGGTGGTGGCCAAGGAAGGCGCTAAACACAATGTGCGCGCCAATGTGGTTTGTCCTGGTTTCGTGCGCACAGCACTGGTCGAGAAACAGATTCCCGAGCAGGCCGAAGCGTTGGGTATCAGCGAAGAACAAGTCGTCAAGGACGTGATGCTCAAGGCAACCGTCGACGGTGAATTCACTACCGTAGAAGACGTTGCTGAAGCGGTATTGTTTTTTGCGGGGGCCAATAGCAACGCGCTGACTGGCCAGTCGCTGATCGTCAGCCATGGTTGGGTCATGGAATAGATCGGGCGGCTGATTCGAGCAAGACCACCGTGACCAAAAGGTTACCTTCGGATGTTTGCCCACGATATCTGCTACACGTGAAGCCCGCTCGACCAGCGTCACCGCTGAGCGGCGGGTGTTTCGCGCTGGCGTCGGAGTCACAGGGGACAACGACTGTGCCTTGCTTTCCGCTGTCCGATGCCAGAACCCGACGCTCCCTTTCGCCACCGATGTCAATCTGGCTGAGCAGAATCAAGTCGCCGACTGTCCGCGCTGATGTCAAGCAGGACTGGCACAAGGCGACCGAACCGGTCTTAGGGTCGGCGCCGCGCTGACCAAAAATGCACGCTTGATGCACTCGCTATTGGAATCAACGATGAACGACGAATCAGCTTACACACCGCCTGCCGTTTGGACTTGGGAAAAGGAAAGCGGCGGAAAATTCGCAAGTATCAATCGCCCCATTGCAGGGCCCACCCACGACAAGGAACTGTCCGTGGGCAAGCACCCATTACAGCTCTATTCGATGGCAACGCCCAACGGCGTGAAAGTAACGGTCATGCTCGAAGAGTTGCTGGCTTTGGGCCATGCTGGCGCCGAGTACGATGCATGGTTTATCGATATTTCCGAAGGCGACCAGTTCTCCAGCGGCTTTGTCGAACTCAATCCGAACTCAAAGATTCCGGTGATGGTGGATCACAGTACGGCCACTCCCACGCGAATATTTGAATCCGGGTCCATCCTGCTCTATCTGGCGGAAAAATTCGGAGCCTTCCTTTCGACCGACCCCGCAACCCGCACGGAGACACTGAACTGGTTGTTCTGGCAAATGGGCAGCGCGCCCTATCTGGGCGGCGGACTTGGCCACTTCTACGCCTACGCGCCGACCAGGATCGAATATGCGATCGACCGCTTCGCCATGGAAGTAAAACGCCAACTCGACGTGTTGGACCGTCGGCTGGCGGACAATGCCTACCTCGCGGGTCACGAATACAGCATTGCGGACATCGCCACCTGGCCATGGTATGGCGCGCTTGCGCTCGGTCGCGCCTACGACGCCGGCGAATTCCTGCAAGTACACACCTACGAAAACGTACAACGCTGGGCGAAAGAGATCGACCGCCGCCCCGCGGTAATTCGCGGCCGTATGGTCAACCGCGTCTGGGGCGAACCGGAAGAACAGCTACGCGAGCGGCACGACGCCAGCGACTTCGAATATCGCACCGGGGACAAGCTCGAAACCAGGGATTGATCGCTGTTCCGAGCTCTTCGGAACAAAGCGGCAAATCGAAGCCTTGCGATCGACGCGAGAGAAAATAATGAGTCGAACAAGGCGAAATGGAGATAACGATGCTTGCCAGCCGGGTGAGCGACCGGCAGTGCCGGATCCAACGTGCCTGAAGGCGCGCTTAATGCCGGCGACTGCCGGAAAAGGATGACTTATGTCCAATGACACACCCGTTTCGATCATCGTATTCGACGTGAATGAGACGCTTCTCGATATCACCACGCTCGAGCCCCTGTTTGATCGCGCCTTCGGCGACCCGTCCGTTCTGCGGGAATGGTTCGCACAACTGATCCTCTACTCGCAGACAATGACCCTTTCGGGCCTCTACACGCCGTTCGGCCAGTTGGCCGTGGGAAGCCTGCATATGGTCGCGACAATTCATGGTGTGACGGTTGCCGACGGCGACATCGATGAGCTGAAAGCGCGGATGAATACGATGCCGGCGCATCCCGATGTCGTACCGGCGCTCACCCGGTTGCGCGATGTGGGTTTCCGGCTTGTGACGCTGACAAATTCCGCGAGCGGATCTTCGCCCACACCGCTGGAAAGCGCCGGGCTCGACGGATTCTTCGAACGCTCTTTCAGCGTTGAGGCGGTTCGAAAATTCAAGCCGGCCCCCGAAACGTACCAACTGGTGGCTGAGGAGATGGGTGTCGAGACGTCGGACCTGTGCCTCGTCGCCTGTCATTTATGGGATACGGTGGGTGCCCAGGCCGCGGGGTGCCGTGGCGCACTGGTTACGCGCCCCCACAACGCCGTCCTGCCCGCGGCGGAAGTGCCGATCCCCGACCTTGTGGCATCAGAACTGACCGACCTCGCTGATCAGATCATTCGGCGCTGGCAGGCATCGTGATGGCCTGTCGCAACTTCGGCGCCGTGCGCATGAATCCGTCGATATCTGCTTTGCCGTATCGATCGGCAGCGCGGCGCGTTGAAAGTGACAAGCGAACCAGACATTTTTCAGGCGCCAAACCATTGATCAGGAGAGAGCAATGGCAGCGACGGACAAACCCATTGCATTGATCGTAGGCGGTGGGGACCACCTGGGATCCGCTATCGCCAGACGCTTCGCGATCGAAGGCTTCCATATCGTCGCCACTCGCAGAAAAGGCGACCTGGCGCCACTGGTCAAGGAAATCGAAGCGCTTGGTACGAGCGCGACCGCATTGCATTCCGACGCGCGAGACGAGGCGCAAGTCGTTGAGCTGATCGATAAAGTGGAAGCGGAGCTGGGGCCGATCAGCGTTGCGATTTTCAATGTGGGCGGAAATGTCCGATTCAGCATTTGCGAAACCACCGCACGCGTTTATCGCAAGGTCTGGGAGATGTGTGCCTTCGCTGGTTTTCTCGTGGGTCGCGAAGTGGCGAAAAGGATGCTTCCTCGACAACAAGGCACCATCATCTTTACTGGCGCATCTGCCAGCCTGCGCGGAAGTAGCGGCTTTGCCGCGTTCGCCGGGGGGAAGCATGCCTTGAGAGCGTTGGCTCAGAGTATGGCGAGAGAGCTTGGGCCGCAGGGAATCCACGTCGCGCATGTGGTTGTCGATGGTTTGATTCAGAACGAAGCAACCGCCCCGTTCCTGCCCGATGTATTTGCCAGCAAAGAGAAAGATGGCGTCATCCAGCCTGATGATCTGGCCCACATTTACTGGCAAATCCATAGCCAGCCGCGAACCGCCTGGACATTCGAGCAAGACGCGCGGCCTTTTTCCGAACAGTGGTAATGCATCGTCTGACCGCAAACACAATCGATATCGCCGGCTTCGTCAACCGGCGACCGTGCGGCGATTGGTGATATTCCCGACCGAGGTAGATCACGGGCGTAGCGCTCGGCAAGCAGATTGAATTGCCCCAATCGTGCCGTCTGTTGATCGTGCCGATCCGCGGGGCGATGTGTCGGCGCGCGCAGAAGCCACACCCGCCGAATTGAATTTGCTTGGAGCAGAGCTCTAGCGGCACGTCGACGGCGAGGGCCAGTTACCCCTCGCCCCAGACCGGCCGAAAGCCGCGCCCCCATGCGCGCCCATTCATCTGCAGAAAAATCGATGTCGATGTGGTTCCCATCCGGAACCGATTGGCATCGAATTCAGAAGGATTCGACGACGACCTTGCCTTTGGCCGTGCCGGTTTCGATGAGCGCATGGGCGGCGCGGATGTTCTCGGCGTTGATCGGGCTGAGCACTTTGTCGAGCGTAGTGCGAATGCGCCCCGCGTCGATTTCATTTGCCACGTAGGTCAGCAACTTGTGTTGCTCGATCATGTCCGGCGTCTGGTGCATGGCGCGGGCGAACATGAATTCC
Organism: uncultured Rhodocyclaceae bacterium; assembly: GCA_965364825.1. Lineage (GTDB taxonomy): Bacteria > Pseudomonadota > Gammaproteobacteria > Burkholderiales > Rhodocyclaceae > Nitrogeniibacter. Next base: position 6,054 of record CBDTZF010000062.1, read on the forward strand.
CAATGCAGGCTGGCGGCCTTCATCTTCATGCCAGCCATCGGCATCGGCAGGTCGGTGTCATCGATCGTGACAATCCCACCCTGCGGACGGATCAGTTCAACCGCCGTGTCCCAGTGGCGCATGTCGTTGAAGATCGCGATGTGATCGACATGTTGGAAGCCGAGGGCACGCACCTGTTCAACCATGGGTTTGCGATGATTGACCACATGATCCGCACCAAGCGCTTTGACCCAGCTTTCCGTCTCCGGGCGCGAAGCCGTGGCGATGATGACAAGCCCGGCCGCCTTGGCAAGTTGAATCCCGATCGAGCCAACACCACCGCCAGCCCCGATGATGAGAACCGACTGCCCTTTGTCGGCGCCGTCACGATCAATGCCGAGGCGGTCAAAGAAGGCCTCGTAGGCGGTGATCGTTGTCAGTGGCAGGGCCGCGGCTTCGGCGAAGCCGAGGCTCTTCGGCTTGAAACCGACGATGCGCTCGTCCACCAACTGGAATTCTGCATTGGAACCGGACCGGGTGATATCGCCGGCGTAGTACACCTCATCGCCGGGTTTGAAGAGCGTGACGTCCGGGCCGACAGACTCGACAACGCCGCTGGCATCCCAGCCAAGGACACGCGGGGTTTCTTCAACGGTGTCTTTCGGGGCGCGGACTTTGGTGTCGACCGGGTTGATGGACACAGCCTTCACCGCGACCAGAATGTCACGACCCGTTGCGGCAGGCTTGGGCAGATCCACGTCAAGAAACGCATTCGGGTTCTCGACGGGCAAATAGTGTGTAAGTGCGACGGCTTTCATTGTTGAATCTCCGGGTCTCTGTGGGTGGTTAGCTGATCTGAGTTTTTTCGCTCAACGAAAATTCTGCAACGGCGCCGTCTGTGGCCTGCATATAGGCGGCAAGGTGCGGGGCATTCATGTGGGTCTGCCACAGGTCGCGCGATTCCCAGTTCTCAAAAAACATGAAATGCGCCGGGTTGTCGTTGTCGCGGTGCAATTCATAATGAATGCAGCCTTTCTCGGCGCGCGTGATCGGAACCAGCTTTTCCAGCTCAGCCTTGACCAGATCAATCTGGTCGGGGTTGGCGTGGATGTTTGCGACGATGGTCAGTTTGGTCATTGCTGAACTCCTTGATTGGGTGTTGACGCAATGTAGCTGCTTGTCAGAACCGGAGAAACTGGCAAAATGCGAATTAATAATCCGGAAAATCCGTACAATGCTGCTCAACAACATCGCCCTGTTCCTCAAAATCGTCGAGAAGGGCAGCCTGGTCGCTGCCGGTCGTGAAGCCGGGTTGTCTTCGACCACCGTATCCGAGCGGCTTGTCGCCCTTGAGGCGCATTTTGGCGTTGTCCTGTTGAACCGCACGACACGCGCGATCAGCCTGACGGACGAAGGGCGCACGCTGGTCGAAGGTGCCAAACGGGTTCTCGGCGAGGTCGAGGATCTTGAAACCCGCATCCGCTTTGGTGCGCAAACGCTGTCAGGTCCGATCCGGATCAGCGCCCCAAGTGATATTGGGCGGACCGTTATTTCTGCCGAGATCAATCGCTTCCTGTCAGAACACCCCGCCATCTCGGTCGAGCTGCTGCTTTCAGACGGCTATGTCGACATCGTTGGTGAGGGGTTTGATATCGTGCTGCGGTTCGGGCCAGTCACCGACAGCTCACTGCGGGTCAAAAGCCTTGGCCAGAAACGGCGGGTGGTCTGCGCCGCGCCCAACTACATCGAAAAACACGGCCTGCCGAAAAAGCCCGTCGATCTGAAGGATCACAATTGCCTTGTCATGCGGTTTGGCGCGAATCTCGACAATGTGTGGCGGTTTGGTCCAGGCACGTTGCAGCAGATTGTTACCGTGCGCGGCGACCGGGTGGCGAATGACGGCGCGCTCGTACGCCAGTGGGGGCTTGCCGGTCATGGGATCATTTTGAAATCGGAACTGGATGTTGGGCCCGATATCAGGGCTGGAAAGCTAGTTGAGCTTCTGGCCGACCATGCGCCGCCCCCCACACCCCTGCAAATGCTGTTTCCTCCCAGCCGGGCCCAGCCAAGGCGTGTGCGCGCACTTGCCGACCAGTTGGCGTCGATGCTTCAGGGCCTTGAACACCCCCGAGAGAACGCCGGCGAGCCCGTGGATTGACAGGTCGGTGTCCGCACCCCATGTCGTGCCATGGACTGTTCTCGTTTGCATGATCGTGTTCGTCAGACCTCCCGCTACACGGCTATATGACAACGATCGGCGGGTTCTCCTCGTGGCCGACGTAATATCGCTACTGTTCGACTACCCCGAATACGATGCCTGGTTTGGGGATCGCGAGGTCGAGCGAGACAGTTCAAGGTAGTGTGTCGAACTCCCCTGGCAACTGCGAAACAGGGGGAAATTCAGTTCGCTGTTTGCCGAGGGCCGACCGCACCAAACCTTGCGTCAATGCCGGGGGCTTCCATCAGGTGGTCCGCCGTGCGAGCAGCACTACCTGCGCGGCGACCGCGGGTAGCCAATGCCGACTGATGTAAGATTTTCGCCGGCCCGCGGGTCAGATTGATCAATCCTCACGCGCGTGCCGCCTGGCCGCCCCCACCGACACAGGAGACGGCGCATGCTCGCCACCTTACCGCTGCTACGCAAAACCGAATTCCCCGCGCTCACCCGTCGCCGCATCGACACGCTGCAGATTAACCTCGGCTATCGCTGCAATCAGACCTGCCTGCACTGCCATGTCAACGCCGGCCCGAATCGCACGGAAGAGATGGACAGCGAGACGATCGATCTGGTGATCCGCTTTCTCGACGACAACCCCGGCGTGAAAACACTCGACCTGACCGGCGGCGCACCGGAGCTCAACCCTCACTTCCGCCGACTGGTCAGCGCCGCCCGCGCGCGCGGCTGCAAGGTGATGGACCGCTGCAACCTGACCATCCTGAGCGAGCCGGGTCAGGAAACACTGGCGGCGTTTCTCGCCGAGCAAGGCGTGGAAGTGGTGGCCTCCCTGCCCTGCTATCTGGAAGACAACGTCAACGCACAGCGCGGCAAGGGCGTGTTCGAAGCCAGCATCGCCGGGCTCAAGCAGCTCAATGCGTTGGGATATGGCCAGCCCGAAAGCGCGCTCGTGCTCAATCTCGTCTTCAACCCGCAGGGCACCAACCTGCCGCCACCGCAAGAGGCGCTGGAAGCCGATTACAAGACGCATCTGGGCGAGCACTTTGGCATCGTGTTCAATCAGTTGTTCACGATCACCAACATGCCCATCCAGCGCTTCGGCTCCACCTTGCTGTCGAAAGGCAAATTCAACCAGTACATGGGACTGCTGCAATCGGTTCACCGCGAGGACAACCTCGACGGCGTGATGTGCCGCTCGCTGGTCAGCGTCGACTGGCAGGGCAACCTGTACGACTGCGATTTCAACCAGATGCTCGATCTGCGCTGTGAGGACAGTAGCGGGCGCGCCTTGCACCTGCGCGATGTGTCCGCTGAAATGCTCGAAGGCGGCGCGATCCAGGTGGCCGGTCACTGCTATGGCTGCACCGCCGGACAGGGATCGAGCTGCAGCGGCGCGCTCGACTGAATCTGAAGAGAACAGAAAGAGGGACGCGCCATGTCTGCCGCCGCTGACTACCAGGGCTTGTTCTTCTGGGGATTTCTCGTCGTCTTCGGCGTCGTCATGTATCTCGTCTCGCCACGCGCGCGGGACGAAGGCGGTTTCTTCCGCGGCACCGACGCGAACGGCCGGCCGGCTTCATCCTGGTCGCTCATGATGAGCATTTTCATCAGCTGGATTTTCGCCAAATCGGTCACCAACGCCGCCAACCTCGGCGCCGCCTACGGCATCGTCGGCGGACTCGCCTACGCTACCTACTGGTTGTCGATCCCGTTCGCCGGCTGGGTGATCTACCGCCTGCGGACCCGCGAGGGCGCCACCGGGCTGGTGCCGTTTCTGGTCGGAAAATACGGCCGACTGGCGGCGCTGGCCTTCTCCGCGGCGATCCTCGTGCGACTGTACAACGAAGTGTGGAGCAACACCGCCGTGGTCGGCGGCTACTACGGCGAAGTAGGCAGCTTCGGCTTCATCGCCTCGGCACTGCTGTTCACGGCTGCCGTACTGCTCTACAGCCTCAAGGGCGGTCTGCGCAGTTCGATTTTCACCGACGTCATCCAGGCGGTCGTCTTCGTACTCTTTCTGGGCCTGGTGCTGGCGTGGATCGTTCCCACTCACGGCCCGGTGGCACTGCTCTCGGAGGGCCGCTTCGCGCTCGATGCCGGCGCCGACCTGTTCTTCGTCGCGCTGCTGCAGGTGCTCTCGTACCCATTCCACGACCCGGTGCTGACTGACCGCGCCTTCATCACTAACGAAAAGACCATGTTGCGCGCCTTCGTGGTTGCCGGCGTGCTCGGCTTCTTCGCAATCCTTGCCTTCAGCCTGGTGGGCGTTCACGCGCGCCTGGAAGGCATTGCCACCGGAAGCAACGTGCCAGCGCAGGTGGCACGGGCGATGGGCGTGGCCGGCTTTTTCGCGATGAGCGTGGTGATGATCTCCTCGGCGGCGTCGACGCTCGACTCCACTTTCACGTCGCTATCGAAATCGGTCGCGTATGAACTGCCCTTGCTCGCCGGTCGCACGCCGGGCACGCGCGCCATCCGCAACGGCGTCGTGACGATGGCGCTGTTCGCCCTGCTCGGCAACCTGCCGATGATGGCCGGCACCGACATTCTCATGGCGACAACGCTATCGGGCACGATGGTGATCGGACTCGCGCCGGTCTTTTTGCTGTCCCGCCATGTGCGCTATTCGCCGCTATCGTTTC
>CBDTZF010000063.1:0-10841 GCA_965364825.1 uncultured Rhodocyclaceae bacterium
CGACAGCGTCGCCGCCATCACCATGCCGGCCGCGACTGCTTCGCCATGCAACCATTCGCCATAGCCCATGCCGGCTTCGATGGCGTGACCGAAGGTGTGCCCCAGATTGAGCAGCGCGCGCACACCGCGTTCGGTCTCGTCTTCGGCAACGATCCGCGCCTTGCTGGCGCAGGATCGCTCGATCGCTTCGGCCAATGCTGCGGTGTCGCGGTCGAGAAGACGCTGGATGTTGTGCTCCAGCCAGTCGAAAAACTCCGCGTCGCGAATCAACCCGTATTTGATCACCTCGGCCAATCCGGCTTTGAGTTCGCGATCGGGCAGGGTTGCAAGCGTGTCGGTGTCGGCGAGCACGAGGCGCGGCTGGTGAAAGGCGCCGATCATGTTCTTGCCAAGCGGATGGTTGATCGCCGTCTTGCCGCCGACACTCGAGTCCACCTGCGCCAGAAGGGTTGTCGGCACCTGAATGAATTCGATGCCGCGCTGGTAGGTGGCCGCCGCAAAGCCGGCCATATCGCCAATCACGCCGCCACCCAGGGCGATCACGGTGGAACTGCGATCACAGTGTTGACCGAGCAAGCCGTCGAAAATCCGGTTGAGTGTTTCCCAGTTCTTGTGCGCTTCGCCGTCGGGCAGGACGATCGATGAACACGAAACGCCCTGTCTGGCGAGTGCGCCGAGCAGACGATCCAGGTACAGCGGGGCGACCACATCATTGGTCACCACAGCAACCCTGGGCGTCCTGAGCACCGCAGCGATCAGCTCGCCTCGATCGATCAATCCGCCTTCGATCAGAATGGGATAGCTTCGGTCGCCGAGTGCGACGTTCAGTTTGCGCATCGCTCCTGCAAAGCCTTTTCGATCTTGCGAAGCATCGATTTTGCACTGCCGCGGCCGCCGGTGACAACCACGTGCGCAACTTCGCGGTACAACGGGTCGCGTTCGCGGTAGAGCGTTTCGAGACGCTGGCGGGGGTTTTCCACTTGTAGCAGCGGGCGGTTGCGATCGTGACGCGTACGCTCCCACAGCACGCCGGCGGGCACGTCAAGGTAGACCACTATCGCGCGCGAACGGAGCACTTCGCGGTTTTCGGCCGCCAGCACGACGCCTCCGCCAGTGGCGAGCACAAGATCGCTCGCCTGGGTCAGTTCGTCGATCACCTGTGATTCACGCCGCCGGAAACCGGCCTCGCCTTCGAGATCGAAGATCGTCGGAATCGGCACGCCGGTGCGCTCGATGATCTCGTGATCGCTATCGATAAAACGCCGGCCAAGGCGTCGCGCAAGCTCACGACCGACCGTCGTCTTGCCCGCGCCCATCATGCCGACGAGCACGATGCAGGGGCCAGTTGAAGCGGACGCAGTGCCGGATGATGCAGCATCAGCCGGCACTTCTCGACCTCATCTCAAGGAGAGCGCCTGCGTCACGATGCGCGGCGTGATGAAGATCAGCAATTCCTTGCGATTCGACACGCGCTGGGTGTTGCGGAACAAAGCGCCCACGACCGGAAGCTCGCCCAACACCGGCACGCGGTCGATCTGCGTCGTCTCCTGCTCTTCATAGACGCCGCCGATCACGACGGTGCCACCGTTCTCGACCATCACTTCGGTCTTGACGTGCTTGGTGTCGATCGCCACGCCACCCGGCACGGTCGCGCCCGGCGTGTCCTTGTTCACATCGACGAACAACTGCACGCGTCCGTCAGGGGTGATGTTGGGACGCACCTTGAGCGCGAGCACTGCCTTGCGGAATTCAACGCTGGTGGCGCCCGAACTGGTCGCCGACTGGTACGGAATTTCCGTGCCCTGCTCCATGATCGCCTCGACCTGGTTTGCCGTCAGCACGCGCGGGCTCGAAACCACACGACCGCGGTTGTCGACTTCCAGCGCGCTGAGTTCCAGGTTGAGGAAACGCGTTGCGCTGCTGTTGAAGAGGATCATCGACAGTTGCGCGGGTATACCGGCCGACGGTGTGGCGGGCAGATTGACGCCCATGCTGTCGTTAAAGAAGCCCGGCGTATCGCCGACCTGTCCGGTATGGAAGCCGGTATCGGCCAGACCGCCACCAATCATGGTGCGCGAACCACCCGGCCCACCCCACGGTTTGCCCAGGTTATGGATGCCGAGGCGCACACCGAGATCGCGCGCAAAACCCTTGTCGGCCTCGACAATGCGCGCTTCGATCAGCACCTGGCGCGGCGCGACGTCGATTTCCTGAATCAGGCGGCGCAAATCTTCCAGGCGGGTACCGACGTCGGTCACGAACACCTTGTTGCTGCGCGCGTCGACAATCACGCTGCCGCGCTTCGACAGCACCGTCTGATCCTTGTCCTTGAGGAAATCGAAGATCTCCTTGGCGTTGTGGTAGTTGATCTGGAAGCTCTCGGTGCTGAGCGGCTCGAGATCGCCGATCTGCGCCAGCGCCTCGAGTTCAAGCTTTTCGCGTGCGGCAAGCTCGTCACGCGGCGCGATCCAGATGACGTTGCCATGCTTGCGCATGTCGAGTCCCTTGGATTGCAGGATGATGTCGAGCGCCTGGTCCCAGGGCACATCCTTGAGCCGCAGCGTGAGGCTACCTTGCACAGTGTCGCTGGTAATGATGTTGAAGTTGGTGAAATCGGCAATCACCTGCAGCACCGAACGCACGTCGATGTTCTGGAAGTTCAAGGACAGCTTGTCACCCTGATACTTTCCGGCACCCTGAACCAGCTTTTTCGGGTCTTCGACGACGCGCTTGACCTCGAGCACGAACTGAGTGTCGCTCTGATAGGCATTGTGCTCCCACAACCCATTCGGTTTCACGACGAGTCGCGTGTTGTCGCCCTGCGGTTGCGCCACGAAGTCGGTCACCGGCGTTGCAAAATCGGTGACATCGGAGCGGCGACGCAAATTGTCGGGCAGTCGCGTCTTGAGAAAGTCGACCACCAGATTGCCGCCCTGCTGGCGGATGTCGATGCCGGTATCCGGATCGCTGAGTTCGACAATGATTCGCCCCTCGCCGTCCGTTCCACGACGGAAGTTGATGTCGCGCACGCTCTTGCCTGCCGCGGCCGCGGTTTGTGGCCGTGTTTCGGCAAAGCTGGCAAACGGGCGGTCGTTGGGGCGCAAATCGGAGGCTTCGCGCCGCACTGGCGACAAGGCAACGATCACGTCCTGACCGGAAACCGTCGTATCGTAAGGCGCGATCTTGACCAGATTGAGCACGACGCGTGTTCGATCACCCACCTGAACGATATTGGCGCTGCGCAGATCCCCCTCGTCGATGGTCTGCATGCTGGTGCCGAGCGCATTGGCAGTGGATGGGAAATCAAACGCAATGCGTGCGGGACTGGCCACACTGAAGCTCGCGGGCGGCTGCTCGAGCGCGTTCTTCATGTGCAATTTGACGTAGATATTTGCACCCTGACGCGAGACATCGATCCGTTCGATCGCATTGCCCGTCGTCACCGCTTGCGTTTCAGCAGTTTGCGCACTCACAGACGTTGTAACCTGCGTCATCAGCAGACCGGCGGCAACCAGTAAAAAGCCTATATTGAATTTCATTGCGTCGTCTCCTGCTGCTCCTGCAAGTACAGCGCGCTTGTTCTTTCCACCCAATCGCCGTTCAAGTCTTCCACCAGTTCCTTGAGCGTGACTTCGGTTTCGGAAATACCCGTCACCACGCCGAAATTCTGACCCACATAGTTGCCCACGCGAACCTGATAAATACTACCGCCCGCATCGACCAGCGCATGCGATTTGTCTTGCTGCATCAGCACACCGACCATCTTCAGCGACTCCAGCGAATACGATTCGAGCGGTTCGCGCTGACGATTGGTATCGGGTCGCGCGCTGCCGATCGGCGCGCGCGCCGCGACGAATTTCTCCTGATCAAACGGATCCACCATCGCGAAAACCGTGTAGTCCACCTGGGGAAACGGCTTGATCTCCGGCAAGGGCTTGACCTGCCCCTTCATGCCGGCCTCCTGTTTCCCCATCCATGCCTGCAGGTCATCCTGTTCGCTACTACAGCCAACCAGCAGCGCGGACAACAAAATCATCCAGCTCTTCATGCGCACGCTCATTTGGGTTGATTCGCTTTGGTCTGGGCCTGGCGCTGGGCAGCCAATTCGTCATCGTCAAGGTAGCGATAGGTCACTGCCGTCGCATCCATCTTGAGTGGCTCGCCCGGCTTTGGCCGATCGATCGAAAGGTTGTTGAGCGTGACGATCCGCGGCATTTTTGCCACGTCACCGGCAAACGCGCCCAGATCGTGATAGGTGCCGGCCACGCGCACCGAGATCGGCATTTCTGCGTAGAACTCCTTGACCACATCGCCGCCCGGCTTGAACAACTCGAACTGCAATCCGCGGCCGAGTCCGGCCTGGTTAATGTCGGCAAGCAGCGAATCCATTTCCGCCCGATTGGGTAGCTGACGCAGCAAGGCGCCGAACTGGCGATCGATTTCCGCCAGTTGCTCAAGATGCACGTCGAGATTCACCGACTGGCGTTTCTTGCCGACCCACTCGTCACGCAAGGTGAATTCTTCGGCTTCGCGCTGATCGAGCGTGTCGATCTGATCCTGCCAGAAGAACCACCAGGCGCCGGCAAGCGTTGCCACCAGGATGGCCAGCAATACGGCGATGCGCGGCGCCAGCGGCCAGGCACCGGGATCGTTGGGATCGAGACCGCGAAAATCGTCGCCGATGCGTGCCAGGTCAATCGAAGAGACGCGGCGGGATTGGGGCGTTTCAGATGCCATCACGCACCTCCCTTGGCGGCGTCCGCGTCACTCTCGGTGGGGGCGCGCTCGACGCTGATATTCAGTGTGAATTCGCTGACGCGGCGATCGTCCACCTGGGCGGCCTTGACCTCGACCAACTCGGGTTTTTCCAGAAATTCGGAGCCATCGAGATTGCGCATCAGCGTCGACACCCGTGCATTCGATTGCGCGTAACCGATCAAGGTCACCGTGAGGCCGGCCTGTTTGATCGAGCGCAGATAGACGCCCTCGGGCGTCTGGCGCACGAGTTCGTTAAGCAAATGAACCGTCTCGGCGCGGTGACTTTGCAAGGACTCGATCACCTGTTTGCGTGAAAGCAGCGAATCGATCTGCGCACGCAAGCGCTTGATCTCGGCAATGTCCTTGTCCAGCTTTGCGATTTCGGTCTTGAGAAAATTGTTCTTTCCTTCCTGCGCCTCGATGAACCCGCCAATGACTGAATTGATGAGGAACCCGACCAGCGCACCGAGAATCACCATGCCGGCCGCCAACACATAAAATTGCTGACGCCGCTGACGCCGCTTTTCCTCACGGTGGGGAAGGAGGTTGATGCGGATCATGAATCGAACCTCCGCAGCGCGAGGCCGCATGCCACCAACAGCGACGGGGCATCGGCCAGCAGATTCTTGGGCCGCACGCGCGACGAAAGCTGCATTTTGGCAAACGGATTGGCGACAATGGTGTCGACCTGCGTACGCCCGCCGACCACCTCGGAAAGGCCCGGAATCACAGCACAGCCCCCGGCCAGAACGATATGGTCGACCTGATTGAACTGGGTCGAGGTAAAGAAGAACTGCAGTGCGCGGGAGACTTCAAGCGCGAGACTGTCCATGAACGGACGCAGCAATTCGCTGGCGTAGTTTTCCGGCAGACTGCCCGACCGCTTGGCTGACTCCGCCTCTTCGGCGCTCATACCGTAGTGGCGGGCAATATCCTGGGTCAGCTGATGCCCGCCGAAGGCCTGTTCCCGCGCGTAAATCTGGTTGCCGTCGCGCAGTACCGTGACATTGAGCAGATTGGCGCCGATATCGACCAGCGCGATGATGCTGCCCTTGCCCTGGTCCGGCAGCTGCCGGCTGACAAACTCGAACGCGGATTGCGCCGCAAACGACTCAACGTCCATCACCACCGCCTTGAGCCCGGCCGCCTCGGCTGCGGCGACACGATCTTCCACTTTTTCTTTGCGCGATGCGGCGATCAGCACGTCAAGCTCGCCATCGACGTCATCGGATTCGCCCAACACCTGGAAATCGAGATTGACTTCGTCGAGCGCAAACGGAATGTATTGGTTGGCCTCCGCCTCGACCTGCACCTCCATCTCCTGCTCGCGCAGACCATCCGGCAGAAGGATCTTCTTGGTGATGACGGCAGAGGCCGGCAGTGCCATGGCGACCTGCCTGACGCCAGCGCCCATGCGGCGCACAGCGCGTTTGATCGTTTCCGACACGGCTTCGAGATTGACGATATTGCCATCCGAAACGGCATCGCGTGGCAAGGTCTCGACCGCATAGCGTTCAATGCGGATTCCCTCTTTCAGCCCGCCGGAGAATTCGACGAGCTTTACTGATGAGGACGAGATGTCAAGCCCCACCAGAGGTCGCGCCTTTGAACTAAAAAACGACAAGTCAATCACAAAGAAAACCTTTAAATTTCTTCATGTTAGGCGCCAATTGTCAGGGAAGGCGCAAATGCTAGCAACAACCTTGACATGTGTAAAGACGCCCCCGGAAGCCTCATTGATTGGAGTGGATCGGCTGCTAAACGTATAATCGGCCGACTTATCTACTGGACATTTACGACGCATGCGCTGGGTTCTTTACCCATTTCTCGCCCTCACCGGGCTTGCCATCCTTGGCTTGGCGACTGTCGCCGCCGTGGTGGCCTTCGCGTGGCCGAAACTTCCCTCGCTCGACATTCTCACCGACTACCGGCCGAAGATTCCGCTTCGCATCTACACGGCAGACAACCGGCTGATCGGAGAATACGGGGAAGAACGCCGCAGTTTCGTCAATATCGACGAAGTTCCCGATGTGCTCAAGCATGCCGTAGTGGCTGCCGAAGACGAGCGATTTTATGAGCACCCCGGCGTCGATATCGTCGGCATTGCGCGCGCAGCATCGGTCAACCTCATGTCCGGCGGCAAGTTGCAAGGCGCATCTACAATCACCATGCAGGTGGCACGCAACTTCTTTCTTACACGAGAAAAGACGCTGACGCGCAAAATTTACGAAGTTCTCCTTGCTTTCAAGATCGAGCGAAACCTCAGTAAAGACAAGATTCTCGAGCTCTATCTCAATCAGATCTATCTGGGCCGCCGCGCCTATGGCTTTTCCGCTGCCGCCCAAACCTACTACGGCAAAAAGCTCGCAGACCTGACGGTGGGTGAAGCCGCCATGCTCGCCGGCCTGCCCAAGGCACCCTCGGCCTACAACCCGGTCGCCAACCCGAGCCGCGCCCGGTTGCGTCAGCACTATGTACTGCGTCGGATGCGCGAGCTGAACTACATCGACGAGATCGCCTACGCCGCCGCGCTTGAAGAGCCTGTGCGCACCGTCAGCGGCGGTGGCGGTGGCAACGACGACAGCGAGCGCGGCGACATCTCCTTCATCCACGCCGACTACATCGCCGAGATGGCGCGTCGCATCGCGGTGGAACAGTTCGGCGACAAGGCCTACGAACTGGGCATTCGCATCACCACGACGATCACGCGCGACGAGCAGGAGGCCGCCTACGAGGCCCTGCGCGACGGCCTGCTGGCCTACGATCAACGCCACGGTTACCGCGGGCCCGAGCGCTTCATCGAGCTGCCTCCGGGCGGCGATCTGCGTGACGAGGCAATGAACGAGGCGCTCGCCGCAACGCCCGATTACGGTGACCTGTTGGCGGCCGTGGTCGTCGAGTCGTCACCGTCCAAGGTCAAGGTCTATCGCGGCGGCGAGCGCTTCGAAATATCCGGCAGCGGATTGAAATTTGCCGCCCCCATGCTGAGCCAGAAAGCGCCGGCGGCCAAACGCATCCGGCCGGGTGCGGTCGTGCGCATCCGCAAACACGGCAAAGCCGGCTGGAAGGTGCTGCAATTACCCAATGTGGAAGGCGCCCTCGTCGCGCTCGATGCCGGCAGCGGCGCGATTCGTGCGCTGGTGGGCGGTTTTGATTACGGACTCAACAAGTTCAACCATGTAACCCAGGCGATGCGCCAGCCCGGATCGGCCTTCAAGCCCTTCATCTTTTCCGCCGCGCTCGAACGCGGATTCAGTGCCGGCAGCTATGTCGAAGACGAACCGCTCTATTTCCCGCCCGGCGTCACCGGCACGCGTTCGTGGGAACCGGCCAACTACGACCACCGATACGAAGGCCCGATGACGCTGCGGCGCGCCCTCGCCCGTTCCAAGAACATGGTATCGGTCCGCCTGCTGCAGTCGATCGGCACCGAATACGCGCAGGACTTCATCACCCGTTTCGGCTTCTCGGCCGCAGATCACCCGGCCTATCTCACCATGGCGCTGGGTTCCGGGGCGGCCACGCCGTGGCAAATGGCGGAGGGATACGCCGTGTTCGCCAATGGCGGATATCGCATCGAGCCTTACATCATCCAGGAAATCCAGGACAGCGACGGCAACACACTGGCCCGCGTCGACCCGCCGATCGCCGGCACCACGGCGGCACGCGTGATCGACGCGCGCAACGCCTACGTCATGGACTCGCTGATGCGGGACGTCATTCGTGCCGGCACCGGCACCCGTGCGCGCAAGCTCGGCCGGAGCGATATCGCCGGCAAGACAGGTACCACCAATGACTATGTCGACGCGTGGTTCTGCGGCTACAACCCGGACGTCGTCACCGTGTCATGGGTCGGCTTCGACCAGCCGCGCAACCTCGGCCGGGGCGAGACCGGTGGTGCGGCTGCCCTGCCGATCTGGATCGATTTCATGAAGGTTGCGCTTGATGGCCGCGAGGAAAAATCACTCCCGATACCGCCGCGCCTCAACCGCGTCTCTTCCTCGGGCGAAGTCGCGGCCGACTGGGTGTATGCGGAAAACCAGCCACCGATTCCACCTGAGCTGCCTGACGATCTGCTCGAAGACGACAGCATTGCGACCGAAGCGCTGATCGAGGCCATCCCGGCCTTCCCGGGCGAATTGTTCGCCAACCGCCCGATCCCCCGGCCCACCACGCCGACGCCTTCGATTCCGCCGTCGATGCCGCCACCGCTGTTCGAAGAGCGCCGATCAGCGCCCGCGCCGGTGCGCGAAGCCACGCCACGCCCAATCATTCGTCACATGCCGGCGCAGTAAACTCGCTTACGCCGGTGGAGAAATCTCCACCGGCTCGCCGGACTGCTCCCTGATTACGCGCGACAGCACCGCGTAAAGATCTTCGTCGCCGCGCGTGTTCAACCAACGCCCACTTTCAGGACGAAAGTGGAAACCGCCGCTGCGGGCGGCGATCCAGATTTCCCGCGCCGCCAAGTGGCGATTGACGATCACCTTGCTGTCATCGTCGAAGCTCAGTTCGAGCACACCGCCGGGCTGCACCTCCACATCCATGTCGACGCCGCAGGCGTCGAGCGCGTTTTCGATATGCGTCAGCTCATGTTCGGCCAGCGCTTCAAAGTCAGACTCATCCATTCAGCACCCCCCGTTTCTGTTACGATTTTCCCTTTTTTCAAGACGCATCATGACACTGCACCGCACCGCATTGATCATCGCCCTGGCTGTATTCACAAGCGCCTGCGGCATCAAAGGGGATTTGTTCATTCCCGAGCGTCCGGCCGTCAGTGCCGCCGATGGTAGCAAAGCCAGCGACCAGGGCACCGCCGCGAGATGACCCGCTTTCCGATGCCAACCCTGAGTGGCGAGAAAAGCCTGCGCGTCGAATCGGTCGAACTTAACGCAATCGCCGAGCAGTTCGGCACGCCAACCTATGTCTATTCGCGCGCCGCGCTCACCGCCGCCTATCACGACTACGTGGCGGCGCTGGCCGGCCATCACGCCCGCCTGTTCTATGCCGTCAAAGCCAACGCCAACCTCGGCATTCTCGATGCCTTCGCGCGTCTGGGCGCCGGCTTCGATATTGTCTCGGGCGGCGAACTGCAGCGCGTGCTCGCAGCGGGCGGGCGCGCGGACGCGATCGTCTTTTCCGGCGTCGGAAAAACACAAGCCGAAATGCGCCTCGCGCTGGCGGCCGGCATTCACTGCTTCAACGTCGAATCGGCCGAAGAACTCGACCGGCTGGCGGCGCTGGCGGCGCAAACCGGCACGCGTGCGCGGATCGCCTTCCGAGTCAATCCCGATGTCGACCCCAAGACTCACCCGTATATCTCCACCGGCCTCAAAAACAACAAATTCGGCGTCGCGATTACCGACGCACGCGCGCTCTACCGCAAGGCCGCCGCGCACCCGTCGATCGACGTCTGCGGCATCGCCTCGCATATCGGCTCGCAACTGCTCGACGCCGCGCCCGCGGCTGAAGCCGCGCAGCGCATGGTGTCACTCGTCGACGCCCTCGCCGAGGACGACATCCTTCTGGAGCACATCGACATCGGCGGCGGCCTTGGCATTCGCTACGACAACGAAACCGCGCCCTCACCCAGTGAATATCTCGCGCCGGTGCTCGCCGCGTTCGCCGGCCGGAACGAGGCCATTCACCTCGAACCCGGTCGCTCGCTGATCGGCAACGCCGGCCTGCTACTCACCCGAATCGAGTACCTCAAGGCCAGCGACAGCAAGCACTTCGCGATCGTCGACGCCGCCATGAACGATCTCGCGCGCCCTGCGCTCTACGACGCCTTCCACGCGGTCGAGCCGGTGCAGCGCCGCAATGGCCCGACGCGCACCTACGATGTCGTCGGCCCGATCTGCGAAAGCGGCGATTTTCTCGCACGCGACCGTGCGTTGGCGGTTGAGTCTGGTGATCTACTGGCGATTCTCTCTGCCGGCGCCTATGGCATGACGATGGCGTCGAACTACAACACACGCCCACGTGCGGCCGAAGTCATGGTGGATGGCGAACGCTGTGTGCTGATTCGTGAGCGTGAGCGGGTTGAAGACCTCTTCGCAGGCGAGCACCGTTTGAGTTGAGAC
>CBDTZF010000064.1:0-10778 GCA_965364825.1 uncultured Rhodocyclaceae bacterium
CCTGTCCGGGGACGTTTTCGGTCAAGGGGGCGACCAGGGCGTTCGAGGGGCCGGGGTTTGGGGCGTCGAATCTTGAAACGCTACCGGATGAACTGAGCGAACTTAGAGATTGGATTGGCCTGGACTACCGCGACCTGCAAACCGGCGACGCGATCGACGGGGCGGGCTACGAAATCCACTTCAAGGGCGGACCGGTGCTCAGCGGCGACCTGGACGCTCAAGGACTCGCGCACCACGACAACGTCGAGCGCAAGGACGTCACCAAGGTGATCTATAAACCGCGCGAGCCTGAAGACGACAAACCTTATGCACCCTTGAAAGAACTTTTGGGTTAGGCCCGGGGGAATCGGACATGGCCTCTGAAGCCGAAATTCGCAGCGCGCTGGCGTGGGAAACCGAGCGCAGCGCACCGCCGGAAAAAAGTACTTGGGAATGGCTGTGGGAAGCAATCCAGGGCGACTTTAACGTCGATCGATCGAGCGGACAGGTTGCGCTCGATGCGGCGGTGTCGATGATCCCGGTCGTGGATCAGATTTGCGACGTGCGCGACATCATCGCCAACTGCAAGAACATCGCCCAAAGCGAAGAGACCGAAGACAATAGCTGGAAATGGGTGGCACTGGCACTCACCTTGATCGGCCTCTTCCCGACACTGGGCAGCCTGGTCAAGGGCGTGCTCAAGATATTTTTCACCTTTGTGCGCCGATATGGACTCGATGATGTCGTCAAGGCGGTCGATGACGCGATGACTTGGGTCATCACCTGGTTACGCAAACGTGATGTTCAGACCTACGTGCGTCGACTCAAGATCGACGAAATCTTCAAATGGCTCGCCGATGCAGTGCGCAAGCTGCGCAGCCGGGTCAGCGAGAGGGAGTTGCTGGAGGCCTTTGACAAGGGCATCGGCGTCATGAAAAAGCTGCTCGGCAAGGTCGAGTGGATGCCGAATATCGGCCCGCGCGCCAAACAGGCCATCGCCACGGTAGAAAAGGTGCGCCGTCTGGCGGACGCGCAGATTGGCAAAGCTGTCGCGCCCATCCAGCGCGTGCTCGATGCCATCATCCATCGCCTCGATATGGAGCATCTGGTGCAACGTTCCGGCATCCTAAACGCAAGCAATGTGCATTTTCGCGGCACACTGCCCGAGGCTAGAGCAGTCACACTGATGCGCAAAGCCGAACCGTTGCCGACCTGGTTGAGTAAGGGGCGCGAAGGGAGGTGGCCGGGGATGGATCTGAATGACGGAAAGCAAATCGTACAAAGATTGAAGAAGCAAGACTGGCCCCATCTGCCGGACGGAAAGATTGAAACCTTTCACAAACTCGCAGCGGTCGAGATCAAAGGCCCGGCCAAGCTCTACCGCGTCACGTCGCCGGGCAACGGCGCGGCCGGTGACTTCTGGATAACCGAAGACGTCTGGAACAAGGTTCAGAATGCACCCGACCCGAAGGCGGCGTGGCGCAAGTACTCCGCGGTGTGGCCGGATTGGAATGGCAATGGGCAGTTTACGGTGCTGGAGATTCCACGTGAACAGAGCCTCAAGGTCTGGCAAGGGCCCGCGGCGAGTCAGAAGCGACTGGATCAGCCGGATCTGAATGCGCACCTTGAAGGCGGCTGGGATCAGGTCTGGGTCGAGATGGAGACTTCGCAATGGGATACGATGCGCTACTACATGCGCGGCGGCGGTTATGGCGAGAAGCTGCATCCGCCGGGGCTGAGCCGTGAGGAATGGTCGGCGCTGTCGGACGCGAAAAAGAAGGCCTACACGCAGATACGCGAGCGCATCAATCACCCCAAAATCAAGGGGCCATTCGACACCGGCTGGGGAGTGACAGATTTCGATGTGCAACTTCGCGATGCCAAAATTGGCCTGCCCGCCTTGCCCGGCCAGGTGACCAACTGAGACAGCGTTAGCAACCATGACCACAGACCTTTTCGGCAACCCGCTGTCCGCTACCGCGGAATACCGCCTCTCGCTGTGGCAGAAGCGCCAGGCAGCGATGCTCTACCGCTGGATGTCGCTCGACTATCTCAAGGGGCTCAAGACGCTCATCGACAAGCTGATTCAGGGCGCGGATGTCTCGCTGGACCTGGCCGAGCGGCAAGGGCGCGACGCGCTGATTACCAATCGACGCTGGGGCGTGCGCGATACCGCCGCCAACTGGTCGACGTATGTTTATCCGGCGCTTGAAGACTTCAGGCGGTCGACGATCAGGTTGATTGCATGGCGAGCAAGTGAAAACTATTGCGGTACAGGAGCAAGCCATTGCAGCCGAATGCTCAGCGAATTCTCCTCGCTGTGGATGACGCCGGGTGAGGAGGAGCGCTTCGGCAAGCAGTTCGACGCTGTGTATTCGTATGCTTCGAAGATCGATCATGTAGCTGGTGCGGGCGGCGGGAAATACCTCAAGGATTCGAGCATGGTCGCTGCGTGGGATGAAGACGAATCACAATTTTTCCCTCGGCTTCCGCGCTTCCGCGTGCGTACCGATGTGGAGGGAGAGACGGGGAAGCGACCGCAACGCAGCGGTGTTTACGTGCCCCAGGACGACCCCAATGGCACCTTGCAGTTCGGCTGGGCGGGTAACGACGACGGCAAGTTGGGAAAGGTTCAAACGTTCAACGACGCAGGCCTGCGAGCGCTCGCCGCGATCGGTCGGCGCGACCTGTGGCGTGACGAGCAAAAAATGATCGATCACGTCAAACGGGAACTCGCGCAGGGGTTGCTTCAACCCGAAAGCGGAATCGGCGAAAAGGATCTGGACGAAATGAGCGCCGCCTGGATCGTGCTCTCGCCACAAGCCGTCACCAGCCGCCCCTGCAAATGGTATTTCGTCGAAATGATCGACGGCGAATTCGACGATGCAGACGAGGACGAAGCAGCTGAAATGCTCGAAAGAACGCGGCCCAACGTCCCCGCCAACCAGCCCTGCCCCGAAGCCGGCTGGTGGTTCACCCCCGCCAAACCCGGTTCGCGCCGCTACTTCAAACAGGGCGAGACCATGCCCGCGGTCGGTGGTGATTACGGCGAGACCTTCTGGCAGTGGTCGCCGGATCAGTCGGCGCCGGCGTTGTAGGGCGTGATTCATCGCGCCGTATTCGCATGAAGCCATCATGGCAAACAAATACGATCACCCAGTTCACAGTCTTTAGGCCATCCGCCGGATGGCCTTCGGCGGTGCCGCTCACCAAGCTGGCGTTCGTCGGCATGGTTCGACGTAACAACACGTCGGGTGCGGCCGGCGTCGTGTGGGTGCGTCAGCGCAAAAAGCGGGTGTCGAGCCCGCTGCGCTTGTCAGAAGCCCGGGTGGTCCGCCCGCCGCGCGGTGTCGAGAGCAGCGTGCGCAGCTTTGCGGTCAACGAGTATGGCGCGGCACGTGCCAAAGCGTTGGCGATCGAGGCGCGCCTGCAGATGGGGGCGCAGTGCGACGGCTTTCATGCGCCGCATGTGCCCGAGGCGTCTAAACCTCCCGCCTCGTGTTGAGCGCATTTGATGGGGCGAGCCGGGCGCAGGATCCCCAGTGGGCCGAAAACATCGTTTTCGTTTCGCCCAGAAGCAACCTTCTTCGATTCGAGCTTCGGGCCGTGATTCGTCCGGCGTTCCGACGGTCGCCTGTGGCCCGGCCTGTGCTGCGGCCCGCATGCTGCGCAGGTCAACGCAAACCGCCCCGCGGTTCGGGAGAACGGCGGGGCGGAGTGTAAAGCAAGAAGTTGTTGTCGGCTTACACGGCAGCGCTCGGGATGAGCCCCAGCGACAGCCATGGGATGAAGGCGATGATCAGCCACGCGATCACCAGCCCGCTCATGTACATCATGGCGAACTTGACCAGCTTGGAGTACGGAATGCCGGTCACGCCGCTGGCCACGAACAGGTTGAGGCCGAAGGGTGGGGTGATGAAGCCGATCGCCGCACCAACCAGGAAGATGACCGAGAAATGCACCGGATCAACCCCTGTTGCGACCGCGATAGGTGCCAGGATGGGCGCAAAAATCACCGTTACCGGCAGGCTCTCGAGGATCGTGCCGGCTGCCATCACGATGGCCATGCACACCAGCAGCGTCACCGTGTCACCACTACCGAACCATGCGACGAACGCCTGTACCGCATCAACCGCGCCCAGCAGGCCGAACACCTGTTGCATGACGATCGAAACGGCAATCATCGGCGCCAGCATGCCGGTGAGCTGGCCGGATCGCAGCAGGATGTCGGGCAGCGCCTTCCACTTGATTTCACGCGTTACCAGCAAGCCGGCCACCAGGCAGAAACCTACTGTGATCGCCGCGGCTTCGGTGGGCGAGAAGATGCCCGAATAGATACCGAAGATGACGATGAAGATGGCGAAGAAGCCGAGGTAGGCGAGCCGTGCCGTCTTGAACACCTTCGACATCACCAGCGGCGTGACTGTGCCCCAGTTGTGCTTGCGGCACATGTACCAGCACACGGCCTGCATGGCGAAGACCATGAGGATACCGGGCAGGATGCCGGCGACGAACAGGTCGGAAATCGACAAGTTCATGAGGAAGCCGTACACGATGAAGATGATCGACGGCGGGATGATGATGCCCACCGTGCCACCGGCCGCCGCGGTCGCCGCGGCAAAGCGGCTGTCGTAACCGTCTTTTTCGAGCAGCGGGTGCATGATGCCGCCGATGGTCGCCGTGGTTGCCGAGTTGGAGCCGGAGATCGCCGCGAATAGACCGCAGGAGCCGATGGTTGCAAGGCCGAGGCCACCGCGCATCCAGCTCAGGCAGGCGTGAGCGAAATCTGCCAGCCTTCGGGCGATACCCGCGGCGGCGATCAGATCACCGGTGAGGATGAACAAGGGCAGCGACAGCAGGCCGAAGAAGTTCAGTCCCTCGAACAGCGTGACACCGATGTTTGCTAGCGTGAAGTCGATCGCCAGTGACGCGCCGACGACCCAGAAGCCGATGACAAGGAAAATGGGGACGCCGATCAGGAACAGGATGGTGACGCCGATCGAAACCAGGGCAATAAGAGTTGAAGTATCCATGATCTGTCCTCAGTCCCCGCCGATGGTTTGAATGTCGACCAGAAACGGCTCGCGGCGACGGAAGCGACCGATGTCAGCCCAAAGGTTCTGCAAGGCGCGGAACATCAGCAGTATCCAGCCCAGCGGCGTGGCGAGGTAAAACCACCATTGCATGATGTTGTCGGTGCCTTGCACGATAGCGAAGTTGTCGTAGGCAATTTGTGTCTGCTCGATCGTGAACCAGGCCACCATGGTGCCGAAGCCGATCCACAGCAAGGCGTCCAGCCACATCATTGCGAACTGCAGACCGTAGGGCATGCGCAGGCGAATATCGTTGAACACCAGGTGCGTGCGGCGTTTCACGTTGTAGGCGCAACCGACCCAGGTGACCCACAGGAACAGGTAGATCGGGATGCTCGTACTCCACGGCACCTGCGAATTGAATGCATAGCGCTCGACGACCGCATACACAATGATCAGCGTCATGCTGGAATATGCGATAAGAATTATTGTTCGTTCGGCGTGCTCGTCCAGCCACCGGAACGGTGCCATCAGGTATGACATTGAGTTTTCTCCGAAAACAGGGTGGAGCGCGGGCCCCGGCGTTGCCGGGGCCACACAACCGACACTGATTTATGGTGTGTTCAGCTCAGGCGGCTTCCCACCACCGGCGGGGTTTGACGTCGGCGACTGCCGTGTCTTTGGGGATTTCACGCGCGACGTCGTAAATCTCCTTGTACACATCGTGTCCGCCGGACCACTTGTTGAGGCGCTCGCGCCACTCTTCCCACGGCTCTGGTACGAACTCGGGCGCACACATCTTCTCGGCTTTCGCGATCTCTTCGTCGGAAAGAATCGAAACGCGCACGTTGTTCTTGGCGAACAGCGTATCGGGGCCCGGATTGGGCACTGCGCCGACGATATTGACCAGTGCCAACTCCTGGTTCAATTGCGTGTACTGCTGCGCGTCGTACGCCGTCTCCATGACGATCTTCTGGATTTCCGCCGGCATCTTTTCAAACACCTTGTTGTTGATCGCGGTGTGTTCGGTGCCGCAGAAGAAGCGCAGATCGATCGCCTGCGTCAGCACCGGTGACATGTTGGCGTAGGCGGCTGCGCCCATCCAGGTCTCGGCGCCGTCAATCAGCCCCGACTTGAGGCCGTCGAGCGTCTCCTCCCAGGCCAGCGGAATCGGGCCGAGGTTCATCAACTCCATCGCGATGCGGCCGAGCTGCGTGCCGGTGACGCGGTTCTTGGTGCCGGCGAGTTGATCGACGCTGGTGACCAGCGGCTTGTCGGCAAAGTTCTTGCCCAGCATGATGCCGCGCAGCTCGCAGTGGCTGAACAGGAACTGGATGTTGTGGCGCTTGCGCAGCGGTTCGCGCAACAGTTCTTCGCTCTTCGGGTGATACAGGAAGTAGTGCTGTGAGGCGCGCGACGGGAACATGTAGGCAAAGTCGAGCACGTTGTAATAGGGCGCTGCGCCGGCCGAGTTCTGCGTGCTGGCAGTGAACATGTCAACAATGCCCTGTTGCGTCTTCTTGACGCAGTCGAGCTGGTTGCAGATCGCGTTGCTGCCGATGAACTCGACTTTGAGCGCGCCATCGGTGCGCGTTTCCAGTTCCTGGGCGTACCACAACTGGCCCGACTCCTGGATCTTGAGGTTTTCTTCGTTGAAGCCCGAGGCGCCGAACTTGAGCGTCATCAGCGGTTTTTTTGCAGCGCGCGCGTCCGCAGTCGCTGCCGCCGCCCGGGAAACGCCTTCCAGGGTCAGCGGCCCGACGATGCCGGTCACGGCGAGCGCGGTGGACGTCAGTCCGTAGCGACTCGCGATGCGCAGGAATCCGCGGCGGTCGAGTGGTGTTTTATCAGCCATTTGAGTGTCTCCTCTATGTGGCAGGGGTGGGCAATATTGCCCGGGTAAAACCTTTCTTGTTTCGACGAAAGTTCAGCGGTTGTCGGCCAGAATCATGTCGGATGCCTTTTCGGCGATCATGATGGTGGGTGCGTTGGTGTTGCCGGAAACCAGCTCGGGCATGATCGAACAATCCGCCACGCGCAGGCCGTCGACGCCATGCACTTTGAGGCGCGGGTCGACCACGGCGGTCGGATCGTCGGCGGTGCCCATCTTGCAAGTGCCGGCAGGGTGGTAGATCGACTGGCTGTAGCGTCGGGCGGCGTCAAGCAACTCGGCGTCGGTCTGGAATTGCGCGCCGGGCACGTACTCAGAAACGATGTGCGGTTTCAGCGACGGTGCCTCGGCAATCCGGCGGGCGACCTTGACCCCACCGATCACGACGGGGTGGTCGCGTTCGTCCGACAGGTAATTGGCGTGGATAGCGGGATACTCGAGCGGATCATTCGACTTGATTGCGATGTGGCCGCGGCTATAGGGGCGCAACTGGCACACCGAGGTGGTGAAGGCGGAGAACTGATGCGCGCCTTCGCCCGGCTTGTCGGCGCTCAGCGGCTGCATGTGGAACTGGATGTCAGGGCGCTCCACCTCGGGCGACGAGCGCGTGAAAATCACCACCTGACTGGCGGCCAGCGTGAGCGCGCCACTGCGCTTGAAGACGTACTGCATGCCCACCCACATCCGGCCGAGAAAAGTGTTCACCTCGTCATTGAGCGTGCGCTCACTCGTCTTGAACACCAGCCGAACCTGCAGGTGATCCTGCAGGTTCTGGCCGACGCCTGGCAGATCGTGGACGACGGGAACGCCCACCTTGCCCAGCAAATCGGCTGCGCCGACCCCGGAATTCTGCAGAATCTGCGGCGAGCCGATCGCGCCGGCGGCGAGGATCACTTCAGCCTTGGCGCGCGCCTGGCGCACCTCGCCGCCCTGCTTGTATTCGACGCCGACGGCGCGTTTGCCCTCGAACAGCACACGCATCGCCTGCGCCTTGGTCTCGACGCTGAGATTGGCGCGCGAGCGGGCTGGCTTCAAGAAGCCTTTCGCCGTGCTCCAGCGAAAGCCCTTGTGCGCCGTCTGCTGAAAATAGCCCACGCCTTCCTGGCTCGCCCCGTTGTAATCCTCGTTGAAGGGGATGCCGATATCCTTGGCGCCGGCAATGAAATGGTCGGCAATCGGTCGACGCAGGCGCAGGTTCGACACCTTCAGCGGGCCACCCACGCCGTGGTATTCACTCGCGCCGCGTTCCTGGTCTTCCGATTTCTTGAAGTAGGGCAGCACCTCTTCATAGCTCCAACCGGTGTTGCCCAACTCGTCGGCCCAGCGATCGTAATCCTCGCGCTGACCACGCACATACAGCAGGCCGTTGAGCGAACTGGAACCGCCCAGCACCTTGCCACGCGGCCAGTCGATGCGGCGCCCGGCGACCTTGTCATCAGGTTCCGTCCGATAACACCAGTCGTACTTCGGGTCGTGCATCGTCTTGAAGTAGCCCACCGGAATGTGAATCCAGATGTTGTTGTCCGGGCCGCCCGCTTCGAGCAACAGCACCCGGTTGCGCGAATCGGCAGAAAGACGATTGGCGAGTACACAACCGGCCGAACCGGCACCGACGACGATGTAATCAAATTCGGGCATCGACATGGATCTTGTCTCCTTATGAGGGCGGTCGGCTATTGGGGTGTTGCGCAATGCCGCCGAAACTTATTGTCAAATTGCAACGTAGCGTTTCAAAATGCGTGTGAGTTCACTATGACTTGCGCTGTAGGCTGTGCCAAGTGCCACGGTGAAAAAAGGCGAAAAATGAAACGAAAATTGGAGAATCAGGACCACAACGACGATTTGGCTGCGCAGATTCCGGTTCCTGGCACGAGCAAGGCGGAAACGACAGAGGATGTCCGGGGCTTGCGCGCACTGACCGTTCTCGAACATCTCACGGCAACGCCGCTGCCGATGACGCTGGCGCAACTGGCCGCCATCATGCAGGTACCCAAGAGCAGCCTGATGCGTCTGCTGGATTCGATGGAGGCGCACGGCTATGTGTTGCATATGCCGGCGGAGCGGGGTTTCGTACCCGGGCAGCGGTCGATCGTGCTGGCCCTCGATACGCTGCGTGGCTCCAATATCCGGCGCCGCTTTCGCGCCGTGCTGCGCCGCTTGGTAGATGCGCTCGGCGAGTCCTGCAATCTCACGGTGCCCGATGGTGACCGCGTGCTGTACGTGGAGCGCATCGAAACCCAGGAGCCGTTGCGCATGACGCTGCCGCCCGGCACCTGGGTGCCGATGCATTGTTCGGCCAGCGGAAAGCTTTTTCTGTCGTCGATGCCGCCGCGCGAACGGCAGCGAGCGGTGGGCTATCTCACGCTGACGCGTGCCTCGCGCCGCACCATTGTCGACCGTAAGGCGTTTGAAGCCGAACTCGACCGGCTCGCCAAACGCGGCATCGGCATGGACAACGAAGAGCTCATTCTCGGCATGGTGGCCGTGGCGATCCCGGTGCGCGCACCCGACGGCACGGTGATCGCGGCGATCGCCTGCCATGCGCCGACCGCACGCATGACGATGGATGACCTGCTACGCGGCGAAGCGCATCTGCGCAGCGCAGCCGACGAAATCGCTGCCATCCTGTTTCCGGAAGCGGGGTGATGTTCCGGTAGGCCGCACGCCGAAAGGTCGTGCGATGCGTGAATGGTGCAAGCGACGGGGAAGCGTCTGCCGGCTGTTGTCGCCATCGCCGCCAAAGGAGAGCGGTTCAAATCCTGGGGTACCGCGAAAGCTTGCTCGTGCACGGCCGTGGCGTGACGCTCAAGGAAGGTTCGCGACTCGTTCAGCAGGAGCTATGAAATTCACCCTTTGGATGCCGTCGGACGACGGCGCGGGTGAGCCGATCTCGCTGGCCAAGATCGAGCGACACGGGCCCGTGGTGGCGGCGAGTCTCGGTCTCAAACTCGCCGAGTCAAAGGCGCTGCTATCGGCGGCGCAGCGTGCTTTAGTTCAGGCCCAGTTCCGTGAATATCTGATCGGGCAGCGGACCTGTGCGATGTGTGGCAGTCGACGAAGAGTCAAGGATTATCACGAGGTTATTTTCAAGCGCCTGTTCGGTGGCGACCCTCTGCGATTACCGCGGCTGCTCGGTTGTGGTTGTGACGGAGAGACCGTGTGCGCACGGACGGTGAAGCTCGACGGTCGAAACACGTGGGTGGCACCCGAGCTTGGATACGTGCAGAGTCACCTCGCCGCCACAATGGCGTATGCCCGCGCGAAACGACTTCTCGAGATGTTCTTACCGATCTCGGCTGGCAATTCCGTGTCGTCAGTGCGCCGGCGCACGTTCGCCGTCGGGGAGCGGTTGGATACCGAACTGCACCAGGCCGAAGACGACCGCAGCGCAGGCACGACCCGAGTCGTGGCGATGGGCCTCGACAGCGGCTATGTCCTTCATTGTAGGCCGGGCTCTGAGCGCTGGTTCGAGGTTGTCGTGGGTCGCACTCTGGCTCACGACTCGAGTTTTCGCAGCGTGGGCTTCGTGCGTACCGTTGAAGACAACGATCGGGTCCGACACCGAATCAAGCGTCGGGTCGCTGAACTGGTGCCTATGACATGGGCAGCAGTGGCGCTCACGCCGGAAATTGGAGTCGATGCTGTTCACGCTTCGACTACCAACGATCGCAACCAAGCGCGCCACAGTAGGGTTGCGACATTTGAGCAAGAAGCTGATGAAATGTCTGAACAACAACGCCGACTCTCTGCCCGACTACGGGAAACGCTATCGAGCGGGCGAGCGCATTTCGACTTCGGTCGCCGAATCGGCCGTCAACCAGCTGATTGACTGGCGTATGTCGAAGTCGCCACAAATGCGATGGTCAAGAATGGGC
>CBDTZF010000065.1:0-10691 GCA_965364825.1 uncultured Rhodocyclaceae bacterium
TTCTTGAAGGCGGGCCTCATCTTCGCGAGCGATTCCAGTGTCGTGCCGCGCTTGAAGTGCTCGTCGGTATCGAAAACGACTTCGCCCTTGCGGGTTTTCTTGACGATCGGGACGATTTGCGACTTGAAGCGGCCTTCGTCGATCGCCATCGCCGCACGTCGCTGGGACTCAACCGCGAATTCATCCTGCTGTTCGCGGGTGAAACCGTACTTTTCAGCTAGATTCTCCGCCGTGATCCCCATGTGGCCAACGCCGAACGGATCGGTCAGTACGGCAACCATGCTGTCGAACGCCGTGGTGTCGCCCATGCGCGCGCCGGAGCGCAGTGCCGGCAACATGTAGGCGCCCTTGGACATCACTTCAACGCCACCACCAATACCGTAGTCCGCATCGCCCAGCAGAATGTTCTGTGCAGTGGTCACGATCCCTTGCAAACCGGAGGAACACAGGCGGCTGACCTGCATTGCCACCGACTCCATCGGCAGGCCGGCCTGGATCGAAGCGACACGAGATACATAAGCGTAGCGGGTATCCGTAGGAATGCAATTGCCGACGGTCACATAGTTGATCAGTTTGGGATCGACGCCGGAGCGCACGACCGACTCCTTCATCACCGCACCGGCCAGATCACTGGCATCCATGTCCGCCAGCGAACCACCGAAGGTTCCGATTGGTGACCGTACAGCGCTCAGAACTACCACATCACGATTTGCCATCTTCTCTCTCTCCAAAAAATTCAGGGTGCCGCCCAATCGGCGATGCCGATCACGCCGAGCACGAGCAGAAATAATATCAAGGCGCGCCAGACAAGACTGACAGCCGCCTGCATGCTTCCGATACGAGCCTTCTTGCCGCAACCCAACGCAGGCCGTTTTACGATCTGGCCGGATTCACGAATGGGCCTTTCAAGGCGAACGCCCAAAGCGCCGCCTCCGCTCGCTAATAATATACCCGAAGTTCTCTGTCGTGCCAGTGGCCGGACAGGGTTCGCCAGCATTGCAAGGCATCCTTGAAAACACCCACGACGGAAAACGAAACCGCGGTCAGCCGCGCAGGAACCCAATTGCACCCGCACCAACCACGTCGTCCGCGCCGGCGTTGCACCGCGATCAGCTTACGAGGATCTGTCTCTCAGAAGGTCTGCCAGGCACACGAGCATGCCTGCTGTCGCGCCCCAGATGTGATAGTGCTGCCAGGGCACCGCGTAGTAGCTTCTCATGCGCCCATTGATGAGCAGCGTCTCTCGCCGGCGGTTGGATGGGTCGATAAGGAAGGACAGCGGTACTTCGAACACTTCAGCGACCTCGAAGGCATCGGGGACGAGGTTGAACGGTGGCCGGACCAAGCCGACAATCGGCGTGACGCGAAAGCCGGTGCCGGTGTGATATTCGGGCAGATGTCCGAGCAACTCGACACGTTCGGGCTGCAAGCCAATTTCTTCGCGCGTTTCGCGCAGCGCCGTCATGATCGGATCGGTATCGCCGCGCTCGGCCCGGCCACCGGGAAAGCTGATCTGTCCGGGGTGGTGATGCAAATGGTCGGTGCGCTGGGTGAGCAGGACCGTCAGTGCGTCACTGCGCTCGATCACCGGCACGAGCACCGCCGCCGGCCGCAACGCGTCCGGGGCACCGTCGTCCCGAACGGCGGGTCGGGGTACCGCGCCGACAAAGCATTGGCGCAGATACGCCGCACTCAACACGGTCGCACCAGCGCTCGAGGGTTGTTTCGGATCGAAGTCAAAGTCGGACACGTTCAACCTGAAAATTGCAGTTGGAACCGCTCGAGTGTGCGGCTGGCGAATCGTCTGGCAAGGCGCGAAGAGGACGCATGTGAGTCCTTTCCAAGCTCAGTTGGCAATTCAGTGGCCGAACCAAACAACGCGGCCAGACGGCCCGCCAATCGTGCAATCGGGCGCGTAGCGTAATCACCCAATGAGTGAGTCTAACCGAAGGGGGAAAAATTCAATTCGAACAATCTCTTGGACAGAACGACAAGCGCTCAACTGCCGTTTTCAGCTTCAATAGCGTTTGCGCAATGTCAGGGTATCGCCGTCGCGCCGCATGTCCATCCGGTTGAGAAAACTCATGCCGAGCAAGGCCACCGGCAACTCGAAATCGTGAACTGCCGCATCCACATTGTGCAGCGTCACGCCGGCCACTTGCACGCTGTCCAATTTGACGACCCAGGTGCGCACCAGCCCATTGGCCGTCATCGACTGACTTGGCCGCCCGGTATTGGCATAGTCGATACCGGCACGCGCCGCCGCCGACTGGCTCAGCGCCACCATGCTCGCGCCGGTATCGACGAGAAAGCGGACAACGCGCCCGTTCACTGTGCCGGAGGTGAGGAAATGGCCGCGCAGGTCGGCTTTCATGGTGATGACTTGCGAGGACGCGCCGGCCGACGATTTGACGACGCGTTGGCCAAGACGCAAGGTCTGGCGCTCGCCATCGATGTCGATCACCACCTGCTCGCCACGCACCGACACCACCATCACGCCCTGGCGCGTGCGCTTGCCGACCGACAGGGTGAGCGGCCGCCCGCCATCGATGACCAGCACCGCCTTGCCGGGGAAAATGCCGGCCACTGCGACTTCGGTCGCATGCGCGCCGAAGCCCGCGAGCACAAGCATGCAGAAAAGGAAAAACGACTTCGAGCGCACAAATGCCTCCCGGCGCCACCGCCCCGGCCGGTCGCGCGTTGATTCGAATCGAGTGGCTTGGCGGTTGCGGGCGGCCGACGATCGGCGCCCGCGTTCGGCTCAAAAAGCACTTCCGCCACAGGTCTGCTACCCCCGTTTGTGCAAAGTGCGCCGTGCTAACCGCTTGCTATCCTGTGCCACGACAAACCGCGGCGCCGGAACGCATCAATCGCGGAAGTTGCCACACTGCACAGGATAATCGGTGATTTCCTTGCGCACCAGGGCGATACATTCTTGCAGGTCGTCACGCTTCTTCCCGGTCACGCGCAAAGAGTCCCCCTGAATCGAGGCCTGCACCTTGACCTTTCCATCCTTGATCGCCTTGACGATCTTCTTCGCCAGATCCTGCTCGATGCCAACCTGCACGCGGATTTCCTGGCGCACCTTGTTGCCGCCGACCTTCTGCAGCTCGCCATAATCGAGGCAGCGCACATCGATTTTCTTGGCGGTCAATTCGGGCAGCAGGATGGCCGTCATCTGTTCGATCTGAAAATTCGAGTCCCCTGACAGCACCAGCAGTGTATCGGTCTGCTCGATCTGCGCGCTGGTACCTTTGAAATCGTAGCGATTGCCGATTTTTCGGCTGGCACTCTCGATCGCGTTGCGCAGTGCGACCATATCAACTTCGGACGTGATATCAAACGAGGGCATGGACGCCTCTCCTGAACTTCAGCGCGCTGTGGGCAGCGGCGATCTATTCGATGCCCAGCAAACGCGAAATGAAACCTTTGGCGACGAAACCGACAAAACCGAGCCCGAGCGCGAGGAACATCCACACCGTGCCGTACCTACCGGCTTTGGATTGCCGGGCGAGATTCCCGATGATGAACAGCATGTAGAGGATCAAGCCCGTGAAGCAGACCTTGAGGGAGATGTCTTCAAACTCCGCAACCGTCAGTCCGAACAAGATCGGTCCGCTGTCCATCACCGTCGCTCCTTAACGCCGTTTAATGCGTGCGTTCTCGGCAATACGCAGGCGCAGAGCATTGAGCCGGATGAAGCCGTGCGCATCTTCTTGATTATAGGCGCCCTCATCATCCTCGAAAGTCGCAATCGTCGGATCGAACAGCGAATCGTTTTTTGAATCGCGACTGACCACGCTGACGCTGCCTTTGTAGAGCTTCACCCGCACCCAGCCATTGACGGTCTGTTGGGTGCAATCGATCAGTGCCTGCAAGGCTTCGCGCTCGGGCGCCCACCAATAGCCGTTGTAAATCAGGCTGGCGTAGCGCGGCATGAGTTCATCTTTCAAATGGCCGACTTCCCGGTCGAGCGTGATCGACTCGATCGCACGGTGCGCCTTGAGCAGAATCGTGCCGCCCGGCGTTTCGTAGCAGCCGCGTGCCTTCATGCCGACATAGCGGTTCTCGACCAGATCGAGCCGCCCGACGCCATGCTTGCCGCCCACTTCGTTGAGCTTGGAAAGCAGTTCATGCGCTGCCATGCGGGTGCCGTCAATGGCGACCAGATCGCCGTGCTCGAATTCGAGATCCAGATATTCCGCTGCGTCGGGTGCGGCTTCGGGCGACACCGTCCAGCGCCACATCGACTCTTCGGCTTCCGCGGACGGGCTTTCGAGATGGCGGCCTTCGTAGGAAATGTGCAGCAGGTTGGCATCCATCGAGTACGGCGCGCCGCCCTGGCGGTGCTTCATTTCGATGGCGATGCCGGCCTCTTCGGCGTAGCTGAGCAATTTCTCGCGCGAGAGCAGATCCCATTCGCGCCAAGGTGCGATCACTTTGACGTTGGGCATGAGGGCGTAATACCCGAGCTCGAAACGCACCTGATCGTTGCCCTTGCCGGTCGCCCCGTGCGAGACCGCATCGGCGCCCGTTTCACGCGCGATCTCGATCTGGCGTTTGGCGATCAGCGGGCGCGCGATAGACGTGCCGAGCAGGTACTCGCCTTCGTAAACCGTATTGGCGCGGAACATCGGGAAAACGAAGTCGCGCACGAACTCTTCGCGCAAATCGTCAATGAAGATGTTTTCCGGCTTGATACCGAATTTCAGCGCCTTGTCGCGGGCCGGCGCGAGTTCTTCGCCCTGACCCAGATCGGCGGTAAAGGTGACTATCTCGCACTGATACGTGTCCTGCAACCACTTGAGGATCACAGACGTATCCAGCCCGCCCGAATAGGCGAGCACTACTTTTTTTACGTCACTCATGATTCTTCCTGACAAAAAACGCCTTGACGAAAATACACTGAAAAATCTTCGGGCCGCGGATCGCGCGCCGGCTTAGGGTCTGTTGACATACATATCGTGTCTGCGTGATATGTATGTCAACAGACCCTAGCTCTCGATGCGGCCGATGACGAGATATTCGAGCAACGCCTTTTGCGCGTGCAGGCGATTCTCCGCTTCGTCCCAAACCACCGATTGCGGTCCATCGATCACTTCGGCGGTCACCTCCTCGCCACGATGGGCGGGCAGGCAATGCATGAAAAGCGCGTCCGGTGCGGCGACGGCCATCATCTCGGCATCCACGCACCAGTCGGCAAAAGCGCGCATGCGCTCCGCGTTTTCCGCCTCGAAACCCATCGACGTCCACACATCGGTGGTCACCAGATCCGCACCGCGGCACGCTTCCATGGGGTCTGAAAACGTCTCGAAGTGATCGCTGCCGTCCAGCCCGGCGCGCTCGGCCTCCACTTCGTAAGCCGGCGGTGTCGACACGCGCATGGTGAAGCCGAGCACTTCGGCCGCCTGCAGCCAGGTGCTGCACATGTTGTTGGAATCGCCGATCCAGGTCACCGTTTTGCCGCGGATGTCGCCGCGGTGCTCGATGTACGTGAAAATGTCGGCCATGATCTGGCAGGGATGATATTCGTTGGTCAGCCCGTTGATCACCGGCACACGCGAATTCCGTGCAAAACGCTCGATCACCGTCTGCTCGAAGGTGCGAATCATTACCGCGTCGCTCATGCGCGAAATCACCTGCGCCGCATCCTCGACCGGTTCGCCACGCCCCATTTGCGAATCGCGCGTATTCAGATAGATCGCGGACCCGCCCAGTTGATGCATGCCTGCCTCGAACGATAGCCGCGTACGGGTGCTGGCCTTCTCGAAAATCATCACCAGCGTGCGGTCGAACAGCGGGTGATGCGGCTCGTAGCGCTTGAATTTGTCCTTGATCCATTGCGTGCGCGCAAACAGATAGGCGTATTCATCCGCAGTGAAATCGTTGAATTGAAGATAGTGTTTGATCGCGTCCATGGCACGCTCTTGCATTAGCTTGCGAGAAAATCGCGAATCAGCGGCACCAGCCGATCGACCAGCTCGGCGGTCTCGGTTTCGGTGATGATGAGCGGCGGCAGCAACCGGATCACGCGCTCCGCCGTCACGTTGATGAGCAAACCGGCTTCGAGCGCCGCTGCCACCAGCACGCCGCACGGGCGATCGAGTTCGATGCCGATCATCAAGCCGACGCCGCGCACGGCCTTCAGGCCGGAATTGCCTTCAAACGCCTTTGTTACGCCGTCACGAATCTGCTCACCGCGCGCCGCGGCGTTGGCCAGCAGATCGTCCTCGATCAGCACCTTGAGCGTCGTCAGCCCCGCGGCACAGGCAAGCGGATTACCGCCGAAAGTCGACCCATGATTGCCCGGCCCGAGAACGCCCGCCGCGCGTCCGCCAACCACGCAGGCGCCGATCGGCACGCCTGAGCCGAGTCCTTTGGCCAGCGCCATGACGTCCGGCGAAATACCCGCCCACTGGTGGGCAAACCACTTGCCGGTGCGCCCGACGCCGCACTGCACCTCGTCGAGCATCATCAGCCAGCCGCGCTCGTCGCACAGCGAGCGCACCGCGCGCAGAAAGTCAGGTTTGGCCACATTAATGCCGCCTTCGCCCTGAATCGGCTCGATGAGGACCGCGACCACATTCTTGTTGTTTTGCGCAATGTGCTGGAGCGCCGCAATATCGCCGAACGGCGCGCGCACGAAACCCGACACCAGCGGCTCGAACCCCGCCTGCACCTTGCGATTCCCGGTCGCAGACAGGGTCGCCAGCGTGCGCCCATGAAAAGCCTGTTCCATCACCACGATGGCCGGCTGATCGACGCCGCGCTTATGCCCATGGAAGCGCGCCAGCTTGATCGCCGCTTCGTTGGCTTCGCAACCGGAATTAGAGAAGAAAACTTCGTCGAGGCCGGAAATTTCCGCCAGGCGATCGGCGAGTTCTTCCTGCACCGGAATGCCATACAGGTTCGACGTATGCAGCACGCGGCCCGCCTGTTCAGCGATGGCGCCAACCAATGCGGGGTGATTATGTCCGAGCGTCGACACCGCGATCCCGGCGAGCGCGTCGAGATACCGCTTGCCGGTCGTATCGTAGATATACACGCCCTCGCCATGGGTAAACGCCACCGGCAAGCGAGCATAGGTATTCATTACATGTGACATCACGTCCCACTTTGCATTTTGAAAGCCCCAAAACACACACGGCGACTCGTGCCGCCGTCTTCCCGCAAGTCGCTGATGTTAAGTGAAACACGGTTTGATGTACATATTGACCGTAGCACGGGCGTGTGCTCGCGCCTGACGGGCTGGCAGGGCGTCCCGGGCGGGCCATCGAGCGCGCCCGGAATTCTGCTAGAATTTTGCTTTCGCGTCGCGCGACCCCAAGCACTGACAGCACGGTGTTTCGGGCGCATGGCGGTCTGGCCGAACAGGCCGCGGACAACACAAGAATATGCCAACCAAAGTCGAGAGCTTTATCATTGTCGGGCTGACGCTTGAAGGCAAGAAATTCCGGCCAAGTGACTGGGCCGAGCGCCTCTGCGGCATCATGTCCGCATTCGGCTCTGACAACCGTATGACATATTCACCGTACGTTCGGCCCGGCTGCACGCTCGAAGGATATCCAAACGTCGTGGTCGATGCCCGCCTGCACGACATTGAGCCGCTTGCCTACAAGTTCCTCACCAATTTTGCCAAAGACAACAACCTCAAGGTCGAGCCCATTGACCCGGCGCAGAGCGCGGTCTGACCCCGGCAGCGACGGCAACAAAAAAAGGCGACCGCGCGGTCGCCTTTTTTGTTGCCTTGAGCGGTCGCTCAGGCGGCCATCCCTCAGGCGGCCATCCCCTTGATCGCAGCAGACAGGCGGCTCTTTTGGCGCGCTGCAACGTTCTTGTGGACGATCCTCTTGTCGGCAATGGTGTCAATCGTTTTCGTCGAAGCGCGAAACTGGTTACGTGCAGCGTCCTGATCGCCGGCTTCGATTGCCTTGCGCACCGCCTTGATGGCCGTGCGGAAACGCGAGCGCAGGCTGGCGTTGTGATCGCGGGTTACGTCCGCTTGACGCGCGCGCTTACGTGCTTGTGCCGAATTGGCCATATATCTTCGTCCGTGTTGATGGGTTCTGAAAACCCGCGAGTTTAACGCTTGCGCGGCATGCTGCGCAAGCTCGACCGCCTATTACGGCAACATTCGCGGTGAGAAGCGAGCGCCGGGAAAGCTGCTACCTGCGACCGGCGCGCCACGCCCGACCGTTGCGACGCGTCATACCGCCGATGTCTCGAACGGCGCCTGCCGGCCGAGGCATCGCGCTATCATTCGGCCTTTTGCCACCTCCCCCGATGAACCTGCTCCGCGCCCTCGCCACCATCAGCGGCATGACGCTGCTCTCGCGCATTCTCGGCTTCGTGCGCGATTTCGTCATCGCACGCGCTTTTGGCGCCGGGTTGGCGACAGATGCGTTTTTTGTTGCCTTCCGCCTGCCCAATCTGTTGCGCCGCATGTTTGCGGAGGGAGCATTCTCGCAGGCTTTCGTGCCCATTCTCGCGGAGTACAAGAACCGCCGCGGCGAGGACGAGACGCACCAACTGGTCAACCGTGTCGCCACCCTGCTCGGTCTCATCGTGCTGATCATCTCGGTAATCGGTGCATTTGCGGCCCCGTTCATCATTTACGTTTCCGCACCCGGGTTTGCCGCGGATGCCGACAAGTTCGCACTCACCGTCGAGCTGACCCGCATCACTTTTCCCTACATTTTCTTCATGTCGCTGGTGGCGCTGTCGGCGGGTGTGCTCAACACCTGGAGCCGCTTCGCCATTCCCGCCTTCACGCCGGTTTTGCTCAATCTGAGCTTCATCGGCATGGCGCTGTTCGCGGCGCCGTGGTTCGACCCGCCCGTGCTGGCGCTGGCATGGGCGGTGTTCATCGGCGGG
This sequence comes from uncultured Rhodocyclaceae bacterium, assembly GCA_965364825.1. Taxonomy (GTDB): domain Bacteria; phylum Pseudomonadota; class Gammaproteobacteria; order Burkholderiales; family Rhodocyclaceae; genus Nitrogeniibacter. The sequence goes on from CBDTZF010000065.1 coordinate 8,875, forward strand.
TGCCTGCAATTACTCCTGCAGATTCGCCCGCTGCGACGTATCGGCATGGTGCCACGCTTCGATCTGGCGTGGCGCGATCCCGGCGTGCGGCGCATCCTCAAACTCATGGCGCCGGCCACGCTGGGCGTCTCGGTGAGCCAGATTTCGCTACTCATCAACACTATTTTTGCCTCGTTCCTGGTCAGCGGCAGTGTCTCCTGGCTGTACTACGCGGACCGCCTGATGGAGTTTCCCGCGGGCATGCTGGGCGTCGCACTGGGCACCATCCTGTTGCCCAGCCTCGCCAAGCATCACGCCGATGCGAAGACGGCGGAATTTTCCGATCTGCTTGACTGGGGACTCCGCCTCACGCTCATGCTCACATTGCCTGCCGCACTGGCGCTGGCGCTGCTGGCCGTCCCGCTGATCGCCACGCTATTCAACTATGGCGAATTCGCCGTCAATGACGTGATGCAGACCCGCCCGGCGCTGGTGGCCTACAGCGTCGGCCTCGCCGGCCTCATTCTGGTCAAGGTGCTCGCCCCGGCTTTCTATGCGCGGCAGGACATCCGCACGCCGGTCAAGATCGCGCTCATTTCGCTTGCCGCAACCCAGTTGATGAACCTGGCGTTCATCGTGCCCTTGCGCCACACCGGCCTGGCGCTGTCGATCGGGCTCGCCGCCTGCCTCAACGCGTCGCTGCTCTATCGCGGCTTGCGACGCAACAATATCTTCCAGCCCCGGCCGGGCTGGATGCAGTTCATCGTCAAGATCGGCATCGCGCTGGTGGCGCTCGGTCTGGTGATGTGGTTTGCCAAGGGCCCCGATGCAGCATGGATGCAGGAAACTGGTTGGGTGCGCGTTGGTCGCCTTGCAATGATTGTCGCCGCCGGCGCGTTCACCTACTTCGCCACGCTGTTCGCACTCGGTTTTCGGCCACGGGATTTTTCACGACGCACGGCCTAGAATATGCTTCATGACGCGTCAAGAATAGTTTGAGGAGGCTCGCAATGAAACTGTTCAGCCAGAGTCTGCAGGACGGACAGCCACTCGACGGAAAGTACGCCTTCGCGGTGCCCGCAAAAGACGGCCATGTCGCGCTGAGCGCCAACGTGAGTCCGCATATCGCCTGGTCGGAGGTGCCCGAGGCGGCGAAAAGTCTGGTGCTTGTTTGTCATGATCCGGATGCGCCCAGTTCGGGAGAAGACGTCAATCAGGGAGACCGCGTGGTACCGGCCGACCTGCCGCGCACGGACTTCTTTCACTGGGTGCTGGTCGATATTGATCCCGCGCACGCTGCGCTGACGGAAGGCGCCTTTTCTGCCGAGGTGACGCCTCGCGGCAAGAAAGGCCCCGATGGGCCGCGCGGTACGCGTCAGGGCGTTAACGACTACACCGGCTGGTTTGCCGACGACGCCGACATGGCTGGCGACTACTACGGTTACGACGGCCCCTGCCCGCCGTGGAATGATTCGATTCGCCACCGCTATGTGTTCACGCTGTACGCGCTGGACAGCACCATCTGCCCGGTCGACGGACGTTTTACCGGTCAGCAGGTGCGTGATGCGATCGATGGCCATGTGCTCGCCAAGGCCGCGCTTACCGTTACCTATAGCCTTAATCCCGAAGTACCTGCCTGAGCAGCTCGCTGAACGGCTACGGGGTGAAACCCGCCAGCCGGGGCGAAACCATGGGACATAGCGGCGCGCGATAATCGGGCAGACCGTCGACAAAGATCGGCGGCGCTTCGCCTGCGATCAGCGGACGAAGCCAGCGTGATCCTGCTGCGCTCAGATCGAAGCCATCGTCCGAAATGAATTCGCGCGGCACGCGACGCT
>CBDTZF010000066.1:0-10675 GCA_965364825.1 uncultured Rhodocyclaceae bacterium
GATTCGGTTTCGACCTTGAGGCCGGTGACATGACGCAGGCTTTGTTGCTGCGTGCCACTGGCATAGTCGTACAGCGCGGCCGCGGCGGCCAGCGCGACCTCGAGCGACTCGGCACCAAAGCCACTGAGATCGCGCGTGGCGAGATGTTCGGTGAGCAGACGGCGGCCGTTGGCGCTGTCGAACTGCCAATCGGGCAAAGTCTGCAGCGCGGGCGCGAGCGACTCGATGAGCGGCAGACGCAACGCGTCGGAGACCAGCACTTCGGCCGGACGCAGGCGCTCGAACTGCGTCTGGAGTTGTTCGGGCGCGCATTCGAGCAGGCGCAAATCCCCATTGGCAAGATTCAGCCAGGCGAGGCCAAGTGTGCCGCGATGCAGGTGCGCAGCGAGCAGCAGGGCGTCGCGTCGGTCATCGAGCAGCGCCGCGTCGGTGAGTGTGCCGGGGGTGACGATGCGTGCCACCGCGCGTTCGACCGGCCCCTTGCTGGTCGCCGGATCGCCGACCTGTTCGACGATGACGACCGATTCACCGAGCTTGACCAGCCGTGCCAGATATTGTTCGACGGCGTGGTAAGGCACGCCTGCCATCTTGATCGCCTCGCCGGCCGATTTACCGCGCGTGGTGAGCGTGATGTCGAGCAGGCGCGACGCCTTTTCGGCGTCCTCGAAGAACAGCTCGTAGAAGTCGCCCATGCGGTAGAACAGCAGTTGCGCCGGGTGCTCGGCTTTGAGCGCAAGGTATTGCGCCATCATGGGGGTGTGACCGGATGAGGCTGCGGGCGTCTTCGAGGCCATACCGAGCGGCGCGCTCAGGCGGTCAGGGTGGTCGGGCGGTGCGCCTGCACGATGCTGAGCAAGGGCGCAAATACTTTCGGCGTTCCGGCGACGACGTTGCCTGATTTCAGGTATCCGGATTCGCCGGCCAGGTCACTGATCAGGCCGCCCGCTTCCTGCACCAGCAAGGCGCCGGCGGCAATATCCCAAATCGCCAGGCCCATTTCCCAGAATCCGTCGACCCGGCCGCTGGCGACATAGGCGAGATCGAGCGCGGCAGCGCCTGGGCGGCGGATGCCGGCGGTTTTGAGGCATACCTCGCGGAACATTGCGAGGTATGCATCGATGTGGTCACCGGCGCGGAAGGGGAAGCCGGTTGCAATCAGGGCGCCCGCCAATTTAGTGCGCTTGGAAACGCGCATGCGGCGCTCGTTGAGATAGGCGCCGCCGCCGCGCGAAGCGGTGAACAGTTCGTTGGCCACCGGGTTGTACACCACGCCGTGTTCGATCACGCCGGCGCGCAAGAGCGCAATCGACACCGCGTATTGCGGAAAGCCGTGAATGAAGTTGGTGGTGCCATCCAGCGGGTCGATGATCCACTGGTGTTCGCTGTCCGGGTTGCCGGCGGTGCGGCCTGACTCTTCTGCTAATATGCCGTGCCCCGGAAAAGCGTCGAGCAGTACCTCGATTATGGCGGCCTCGGCCGCGCGATCGACCTCGGTGACAAAGTCGTTGGCCGCTTTGGTTTCAATGCGGATTCGGTCAATATCGGTCGATGCCCGATTGATTTTCTGGCCGGCGCGGCGCGCGGCTTTGACGGCGATGGTGAGCGTCGGGTGCATTGTGGTACCAAGAGCCTCGGGCGGCAGGCCGGACGGCCCGCACGCAATCGTGAAAAACCATGAAGTCTAATCCAAAAAACGGTAGTTGGGCACGCCCGAGTGTGCGGCTGGCGGGCCGTCTGGCAAGGCGCGAGGAGGACGCAGGAGCGGCCCCTGCTACCTCAGTTGGCAAATGAGGCAACGCAGCCAGGCGGCCCGCCTGTCGTGCAATCGGGCGTGTAGCGTACTTATCAAACGGGTGAGCCTTGTTGAAAGAAGAAGCTCGATGCAAATAGTATCTTCACCACGAAGGCAAGCGGTCAACTGCCGTTTTTAGGATTCTATGAACGAAGCGAGTCTGCTCGACCGTGTTCGCATCGTGCTCACACGCACCAGCCATCCGGGCAATATCGGCGGCGCGGCTCGCGCCATGAAAACGATGGGTTTGTCGCGCCTCGTGCTGGTCGCACCGCAGTCGTTTCCGAGTGACGTCGCAACGGCGCGCGCCTCGGGTGCGGCGGACGTGCTGGCCAATGCCGAGGTGGTCGATTCGCTCGAGGCCGCGCTGCGTGGCACCGTGCTTTCGGCAGCCATGACGGCGCGGCGGCGCCTGCTCGCGCTGCCCATGCAGTGGTCGCATGAGGCCGTCGGCGAAATCGCCATGCATGCGGCACAGGGCGACGTGGCGTTGGTGTTCGGCAACGAAACCAGCGGTCTGAGTAATGAGGAATTGGCGCTGTGCCATTTGCCGGTGATGATTCCGACAGCGGCTGACTACAGCTCGCTCAACCTTGCCTCGGCGGTACAGATCCTGTGCTACGAGATGCGATTGGCGATGGCACGCCCTGCCGCGATCACGGCGGTGCCGGCGCGGTTGGCAAGCTTCGATGAGGTTGAAGGATTTTTCGGCCATCTCGAAAGCGCGATGACACGGTCCGGATTTCACGATCCGGACAATCCGCGCCGGCTCATGGCGCGGGTGCGGCGACTATTCGGACGCGTGCGACTCGAGAAGGAGGAGGTCGGTATCCTGCGCGGCATCCTCAGTGCCCTGAGCCGGAAAGTCGATTAAAATTGTCGGAAATTTCTCATCTCTAACGGCATTCCGCCCGTCATGCATTTTTTTGTACTTTTTCTCGCCGGAGAACACCATGTTCAGCCATTTGCGTGAAGAGATCGCCAGCGTACGCAGTCGCGATCCGGCATCGCGCTCGACGCTCGAGGTGCTCACCTGTTATCCCGGCGTTCATGCGCTGCTGATTCACCGCGCGGCTCACGCCGCGTGGGTGCGCAATTGGCTTTGGGTGGGGCGGTTTCTGAGCCATATCGGACGCTTCCTGACCGGCATCGAAATCCATCCCGCCGCCGTGATTGGCCGGCGCGTGTTCATTGATCACGGCATGGGCGTGGTGATCGGCGAAACCTCCGAAGTCGGTGATGACTGCACGATCTATCAGGGCGTGACGCTGGGCGGCACATCGCTATATCGGGGCGAAAAGCGTCATCCAACCCTCGGGAATGGCGTGGTCGTCGGTGCCGGCGCAAAAGTGCTGGGCGGATTTACCGTTGGTCACGGCGCCAAGATTGGGTCAAACGCGGTGGTCGTCAAACCGGTGCCCGAAGGATCGACCGCAGTGGGTAACCCGGCGCGCGTGCTCGATCAGGCGCAAGACGACGCGCGCGCCAGAAAGGCCCGCGAAATGGGTTTTTCCGCCTACGGTGTAACCCGCGACATGGACGATCCGCTGGCGACCGCATTCCACGGCCTGCTCGATCATGCGGTCGAAACGGATCGACGTTTTGCGGTGCTGCTGAAGCGACTCGAAGATGCCGGTGTACCGGTGAACGGCGAGATGGATTCGGGCGATATCTTCGATGCGGAGCGTCTGAGCAAGATGTTTAAATGAGTCTTCAGAATAGTTGACTGATTTACTCGGGTTAATTATAGTCGAGTGAACTATTCAGGTATTACAGTCACGAGGGCATGTGATGAGACTGACGACCAAAGGCCGCTTCGCGGTCACCGCGATGATCGATCTGGCGCTGCGCGAGGATGGCGGTCCGGTGACGCTGGCAGGCATTGCCGGTCGGCAGAGCATCTCGCTCTCGTATCTGGAACAGCTGTTTGGCAAGCTGCGGCGCCACGGACTGGTGACCAGCGTGCGCGGGCCTGGCGGCGGTTATTGCATGGCAAAGCCTTTGCCGGAAGTCACCGTGGCGGACATCATCGTCGCCGTTGATGAGCCGCTCGATGCAACGCAGTGTGGTGGCAAGCAGAACTGTCATGACGAGCAGCGCTGCATGACGCACGATTTGTGGACCAACCTCAACCGGCGCATGTACGACTACCTCGATTCCGTGACCCTCGCCAGCCTGGTCGAACAACAGCATGCGCGCGAGGCCAATATCGCAATCGTCAAGGATCAGCGGGCCAGCGCGTCTGGCCCGACGGTTTCGGTGTGAACGGTTGAACACAATGTTTGCGCCGGTGTACCTCGATCATAACGCCACGACGCCGCTCGATCCGACGGTGCGCGAGGCGATGCTGCCGTATCTCGATGCACGTTTCGGCAATCCGTCGAGCCGGCACGAGTATGGTCGGCAGGCGCGTTCGGCGATCGACGCGGCGCGCGCGCAGGTGGCGGCATCACTCGGCGCGCATTCGACGGAAGTAATTTTCACCAGCGGCGGCTCGGAAGCCAACAACCTGTTTCTGAAAGGCGCGGCGGCGGTGATGAAACCCGCCACGGTGGCGATCAGCCAGATTGAGCATCCGTGCGTGCGTGAGCCCGCGCGCCAACTGGCGCGGGGCGGATGGCGAATTGAAGCGTTGCCGGTGAACGCGGATGGTGTCATCGCCATGCCGGCGTTCGACGAGGTGATGGCGCAGCGGCCGCGGCTGGTGTCGGTGATGCTGGCCAACAACGAGACCGGCGTGGTCGAGCCGGTGTCGGATTTGGCCAAGCGTGCGCGTGCAGTCGGGGCATGGTTTCACACCGACGCGGTGCAGGCGCTGGGCAAGCTGGAACTGGATTTTCGCGCGCTGGGCGTGAATGCAATGACGGTTTCGTCGCACAAGATTTATGGTCCGCTGGGGGCCGGGGCACTGATTGTCGACAAGCGTGTCGAATTGGCGCCGTTGATTTCCGGCGGCGGCCAGGAGCGCGGCTTGCGCTCCGGCACCGAGAACGTGGCGGCCATCGTGGGTTTTGGTGTCGCCTGTGAGTTGGCCGCACAACGTTGGCAAGAGGAAGCGCAGCGCCAGGCGGTGCTACGTGACGAGGTCGAAACTGGCCTGGTGACGTTGGGCGCACGAATTTTTTCTGCTGACGCGCCACGCCTGCCGGGCACGAGTTTCTTTGCCTTTGAGGCGATTGACGGCGAGACGCTGGTGGGAAAACTCGATCGCGCGGGCTTTGCCTGTGCAAGCGGTTCCGCCTGTTCAAGTGCGGACCCGGAGCCCTCGAAGACGCTTATCGCGATGGGCGTGGCGCCGGAGATGGCGCGCGGCGCGGTCCGCGTGAGTGTTGGACGAGGCACGCGCACTGAAGAGACGCGCCGGTTCATAGACGTGTTGCGCGAGGAAGTACGCAAGCTGCGTGAAATGACCGCGATGGCTGTTTAGGAAAAATTCAAATGGCACTTTCGAGTGCCGTGACGGAGAAACCAACGATGTTGAAATTGCCGATTTATCTCGATTATTCCGCGACAACGCCGGTTGATCCGCGTGTGGCGGACAAGATGATTCCGTACCTGACGGAGCATTTCGGGAACCCGGCGAGCCGTTCACACGTCTTTGGCTGGGAGACCGACAAAGCGGTCGAGATTGCCCGTGCCGAGGTGGCCGCGTTGGTGAACGCCGACCCGAAGGAGATCATCTGGACCTCGGGCGCGACTGAATCGAACAATCTGGCAATCAAGGGCGCTGCGCAGTTCTATCAGAGCAAGGGCAAACACCTCGTCACGCTGAAGACCGAACACAAGGCGGTGCTTGACACCTTCCGTGAGCTGGAGCGCCAGGGTTTCGAGGCGACCTATCTCGACGTGCAGGAGAACGGCCTGGTCGATCTCGACGTCTTGAAGGCGGCGCTGCGTGACGACACCACGGTGGTGTCGGTGATGATGGTGAATAACGAAATTGGCGTGATACAGCCGATCGAGGCGATCGGCGAAATCTGCCGCGAGCGCGGCATCGTGTTCCATGTCGATTCGGCACAGGCGCCTGGCAAGGTCGAAATAGACCTGCAGAAGCTCAAGGTCGATCTGATGTCGTTTTCGGCGCACAAGATTTATGGCCCGAAAGGGATCGGCGCCTTGTATGTTCGGCGCAAGCCGCGTGTGCGGCTGATTGCGCAGATGCATGGTGGCGGCCACGAGCGCGGCATGCGTTCGGGCACCTTGCCGACGCACCAGATTGTTGGCATGGGCGAAGCGTTCCGTATTGCGGGCGAAGAAATGGCGACCGAGAACGAGCGCATCCGAATGTTGCGCGACAGACTCATGAACGGGCTGACCGACATTGAAGCAACTTATATCAATGGCGATGTCGAACATCGTGTGCCGCACAACCTGAACATTTCGTTCGCGTACGTCGAGGGCGAGTCGCTGATCATGGCGATCAAGGATATTGCGGTGTCGAGTGGTTCGGCATGTACGTCGGCCAGTCTCGAACCGTCCTACGTTCTGCGTGCACTGGGCCGCAACGACGAACTGGCGCACAGTTCGATCCGCTTCACGATCGGCCGCTTCACAAGCGAGGAAGAAGTCGATTACACGATTGACTTGCTGCACAAGAAAATTGACAAACTGCGCGAACTGTCCCCCTTGTGGGAAATGGTTCAGGAAGGTGTCGATCTGGATACCGTTCAGTGGGCTGCTCACTAAACCCGACAGGAGGAAAACCATAATGGCTTACAGCGAAAAGTTACTGGACCACTACGAAAACCCGCGCAACGTTGGTTCGTTCGGTAAGGACGAAGAGGGTATCGCCACCGGAATGGTCGGCGCACCGGCCTGTGGCGACGTCATGAAACTGCAGATCAAGGTCAATAAACAGGGCGTGATTGAAGACGCCAAGTTCAAGACCTATGGCTGTGGCTCCGCGATTGCGTCGAGTTCGCTCGTCACCGAGTGGGTGAAGGGCAAGACGGTGGATGAAGCGCTCGACATCAAGAACACCGCAATCGCGCAGGAGCTGGCGTTGCCGCCGGTCAAGATTCACTGTTCGATCCTCGCCGAGGATGCGATCAAGGCCGCCGTCGCCGACTACCAGAAGCGGTCGGGCGGCGAGCAGACGAAGTAAGGAGTTTGGGACATGGCAATCACGTTAACCGAAAATGCGGCTGATCACGTCGCGCGCTTTCTCCAGAAGCGTGGTCATGGCTCGGGCGTTCGGCTGGGCGTCAAGACTTCCGGCTGTTCGGGCATGGCATACAAGTTGGAGTTCGCCGAAGATGCAGCGCCGGAGGATGAGGTTTTCGAAAGCTTCGGCGTCAAGGTGTTCATCGACCCGAAGTCGCTGGCCTATCTCGATGGTACGGAGCTGGATTTCGTGCGCGAGGGCTTGAACGAAGGTTTCAAGTTCAATAATCCCAATGTCAAGGACGAGTGCGGCTGCGGTGAGAGCTTCAACGTATGAGTCTGTCGGGCGCGGCGGCAAGTGGGCTGAATCAGGACTTCTTTACCCTGTTCGGCTTGCCGCGCCGTTTTGAGATGGATCTCGACCGGCTCGAACAGGCCTTTCGCGATCGACAAACGCAAGTGCATCCCGATCGTCACGCGCATCGTTCCGACGCCGAGAAACGTGTCGCGATGCAGTGGGCGACTCAGGTCAACGAGGCCTACCGTACGCTGCGTAAACCGCTGCTGCGCGCGCGCTATCTGCTGGAGTTGCAGGGTGTCGACGCCGGGATTGAAACCAATACCGCAATGGCGTCGGCGTTTCTGATGGAGCAGATGGAGTGGCGCGAAGCGGTAGAAGAAGCGCGAGACGGTGGCGATGTTGCCGATCTTGAGCATCTTCATCAGCTGCTTGCGCAGCATTCGAAGGAGATGCTTGCGTCGCTGGGCGCGCAACTCGACAGCGACCCGGCCGATCTCGAAACCGCTGCCGATACGGTGCGGCGGCTCATGTTCATCGAAAAACTTCAGGAAGAACTCGACGACGCGCTCGAAGCGCTGGAGGGTTGATGGCCTTACTGCAAATCTCCGAGCCCGGTCAGTCGACCGCGCCGCATGAACAACGCCTGGCGGTCGGGATCGATCTCGGAACCACCAATTCGATCGTTGCCTCGGTGCGAAATGGCATCGCCGCCTGCCTGAACGATATTGAAGGGCGCGCCTCGCTGCCCTCTGTCGTTCGCTACCGCAAGGATGCGCCGCCGCAGGTCGGTGTCGAGGCGATGGCAGCAATGATCGACGATCCGCGCAATACCATCGTTTCGGTCAAACGATTCATGGGACGTGGTGTCAAGGACGTGACCCATATCGAATCGATGCCGTACGACTTTGTCGATGGCGCCGGCATGGTGCGTCTGCGCACGGTCGCGGGGGTTAAAAGCCCGGTCGAGATCTCGGCCGATATCCTGCGGACCCTGCGTGAGCGGGCGGAGGCTAGCCTGGGCGACGCACTTGTCGGTGCGGTGATCACCGTCCCGGCATATTTTGACGACGCCCAACGTCAGGCCACCAAGGATTCCGCGCGCCTGGCAGGCCTCGACGTGTTGCGGCTGCTCAACGAACCGACTGCGGCGGCGGTGGCCTACGGCCTCGACAATGCCTCCGAGGGAATTTTTGCCGTTTACGATCTGGGCGGCGGCACCTTTGATATCTCCATCCTCAAGCTGTCGCGCGGCGTGTTCGAAGTGATGTCGACCAATGGCGACGCGTCGCTGGGCGGAGATGATTTCGATCATCGCGTGTTCTGCTGGATGCTTGACGAATCGCATCTCGCGCCGCTCTCCGATACCGATGTGCGTCGCCTTCTCTCGCTGGCGCGCACGGCCAAGGAACGTCTCACCACCGAGGAAGAGACCCGCATCCGCACCACCTTGAGCACCGGTGACGAACTCGATCTCACGCTGACGCGGGCGATGTTGGTCGAGATCACACAAACACTGGTCAGCAAGACGCTTGCGCCGATGCGCAAATCTTTGCGTGACGCCGGATTGTCGGCGGACGAAATCAAGGGCGTGGTGATGGTCGGCGGCGCAACTCGCATGCCGCACGTGCAGCGCACGGTCGGTGAATTCTTCAAGTGCGAGCCGCTCACCAATCTTGATCCCGACAAGGTGGTTGCGCTGGGCGCGGCGATGCAGGCCAATATCCTCGCTGGCAACCGCACGGCGGATGATGACTGGCTATTGCTCGACGTAATTCCGCTCTCGCTGGGCCTCGAAACCATGGGCGGACTGGTGGAGAAGGTGATCCCGCGCAATTCCACCATCCCGATCGCGAAGGCGCAGGAATTCACCACCTACAAGGATGGCCAGACCGCGATGGCGATTCAAGTCGTGCAGGGTGAGCGCGAACTGGTGTCCGATTGTCGTTCACTGGCGCGTTTCGAACTGAGGGGCATCCCACCGATGACCGCCGGCGCGGCGCGGGTGCGCGTTAACTTCCAGGTCGATGCGGATGGTTTGCTGTCGGTCGGCGCGCGCGAAATTTCGTCGGGCGTCGAGGCGAACGTGACGGTCAAACCGTCATACGGCCTCACGGATGACGAAATTTCAACCATGTTGCAATCCGGCTACGAGCACGCCGGCGACGATGCGCAGGCGCGCGTGTTGCGCGAGTTGCAGGTCGAGAGTCGTCGATTGCTCGAAGCGGTCGAACAGGCGCTCAAGGCCGACCCCGAACTGCTCGACGACGATGAGCGTGCCGGAGTGGATGCGGCGCTCGCGACTTTGGGCGCGGCCGTGGAGGGTGACGACTCAAAATCACTTCGCGCGGGGCTTGACGCGTTGACGCGCACGACCGACGAATTTGCCGCGCGTCGAATGAACAAGAGCATCCGGTCGGCGCTGACCGGACAAAATGTAGATGAATTGAAGGTTTGAACCTGAAAACGGCAGTTGGACGCGCTCGAGTGCGCGGCTGGCGGGTCGTCAGGCAAGGCGCGAGGAAGACGCAGGAGCGGCCCCTGCTATGATGAGCAACGCAGCAAGGCGGCCCGCTAGTCGTGCAATCGAGCGTGTAGCGTAGTCACCAAACAGATGAGTCTCGTAGAAGGAAGAAACTCAATGCAAACGTATTTTCATCACGACGGCAAGCGGTCAACTGCCGTTTTTAGGTTGTAATGACGCAGATTGTGGTGTTGCCGCATGTGGAGTTGTGCCCTGACGGTGCTGTCATCGAAGCGCCGCAAGGACAAACCATTTGCGACGCGTTGCTGGCGAACGATATCGATATCGAACATGCATGCGAGAGGAGTTGCGCCTGTACAACCTGCCACGTCATCGTGCGCGAAGGCTTCGATTCGCTCGACGACGCCGAGGAAGAGGAAGAAGATCTGCTCGACAAGGCGTGGGGGCTGGAGCCCAGTTCGCGCCTGTCCTGTCAGGCCCTGGTGCAGACAACGCCGCTGGTGATCGAGATACCGAAATACACCATTAACATGGTGAGCGAGGTAAAACACGGATGAAGTGGACCGAAGTCGAAGAGATCGCAATCAGTCTGTCGGAGGCTCACCCGGAAGTTGATCCGACCAAGGTGAACTTTGTCGATCTGATGAACTGGGTGCTTGCGCTGCCCGATTTCGATGACGACCCGAACCGTTGTGGCGAGCGCATTCTGGAAGGCATTCAGCAGGCGTGGATCGACGAAGTCGATTGAGCGTCCAGCGGTTTGCATAAAAAACGCGCCTCAAATCGGGCGCGTTTTTTATGAGGCCAAATCAGTGGTCGTCCAGTCCGGGAGGCGCTTCGGACGGTTCGTTGAGCGATAGCCAGTACACCCCAAGCAGACCGACCGCCTGGATGAAGCGCTCGAAATCCACCGGTTTTCGGATATAGCTGTTGGCGCCCAGACGGTAGGCTTCGAGGATGTCCTGTTGTTCCTTGGAGGTGGTGAGCACCACCACCG
>CBDTZF010000067.1:0-10647 GCA_965364825.1 uncultured Rhodocyclaceae bacterium
ACAAAATTCCTGGGGTGTCTGCCGCGTCGAGTACGATCGCGCCGGCGCCATCGCCGAACAGCACGCAGGTCGCGCGGTCGTTCCAGTCGAGAATGCGCGAAAAGACCTCCGTACCAACGATCAGCGCGCGCTTGTGACTGCCCGAGCGAATGAACTTTTCGGCGACCGCAAGCGCGTAAGCAAAGCCACTGCACACAGCTTGAATGTCGAATGCAGCACCTGCATTGCGGATACCAAGGCGCGATTGCAGCAGCGCTGCGGTGCTGGGAAAAATGAAATCGGGCGTGGAGGTCGCCACGATGATGAGGTCAACGGTTTCCGGCGACGCATCCGCCGCCTCGAGCGCGCGACGCGAGGCGATTTCGGCAAGATCGCTCGCAGCAACGCCCTCATCGGCGAGGTGACGGAAATGAATGCCGGTGCGCGTCACGATCCAGTCGTGGGACGTTTCGATGCCACGCGCCACCAGATCGTCATTGCTTACCGGATTGCCGGGAAGATAGCTGCCCGTCCCGGCGATTCGCGCATGGATCATACCGCCGCCTCGCGTGCGCTCATGCGCTCAGTGATTCTTTCGATCAAGTGATTACCAGCCGCCTCGGCAGCTCGCATCAGCGCTTGCTCGAAGGCAAACGCGTCGGCCGAACCGTGGCTCTTGACCACCACGCCACGCAATCCCAGCAGCGCGGCGCCGTTGTACCGCCGATGATCGACCCGATGCTTGAAACGATTCAGCGCAGGCATGGCGATGAACGCCATCAGCTTGGTCAGCGCGTTGCGCGTAAATTCCTGGCGCAGGAAGGTGCCCAGCATTTGCGCCAGCCCTTCCGAGGTCTTCAATGCCACATTGCCAACAAAACCATCACAGACCACCAAGTCGGTCGTCCCTTTGTAAATGTCGTCGCCTTCGACGTTGCCATAAAAATTCAGGCCGCTCTTGCGCAACAGATCGGCCGCCTGCTTCACGACCTCGCCGCCCTTGATTTCCTCTTCACCGATATTCAGCAATCCGACAGACGGTCTCTCTTGATGCTCCACCGCCGACACCAGCATCGCGCCCATGATACCGAACTGCAAGAGATGCTCGGCAGTACAGTCAACGTTGGCGCCCAGATCAAGCACGTAAGTCTTGCCGCGCAAGGAAGGCAAGATCGAGGCAATTGCAGGTCGATCAATGCCGGGCAGCGTTTTGAGTACAAAGCGCGCGATGGCCATCAGCGCGCCGGTATTACCGGCCGACACCGCCGCCTGCGCCTCCCCTGACTTCACCAGATTGATGGCGACACGCATCGACGAATCTTTCTTGCCGCGCAACGCCGTCGCCGGAGGTTCATCCATGCCGACGACCTGTGACGCCGGCTGAATGCGCACGCGTTCGCGCACGGTCGATGGGGTAATCAGCGGCTCGATGACAGCAGGGTCGCCCACCAGCACGACATGGGCGGCGCGGTCGTGCGCCAGAAACGCGCACACGGCCGGGACGGTCACGGATGGACCATGATCTCCGCCCATACAGTCGACTGCCAGGGTCACATCCATCGTCGTGGGGTCAAACCATCAGAAAGGAAGGTGAGAGAGTAGCCGAAACCACTGGCGAAAAAAAAGCGCGATCGCAAAATGCGTCGCGCTTTCTTGGGCGTCCGGCCTAATCGCCCTTGACCTTGGCCACTTTCTTGCCGCGATAAAAGCCATTCGGGCTGATGTGATGACGCAGATGGACTTCGCCGGTCGTCGCTTCAACTGCCAGCGGCGACGAAGGCAGCGAATCGTGGGAGCGGCGCATGCCACGACGGGAGGGTGATTTTTTGTTCTGTTGAACGGCCATGGCTAAAACTCCTTCGGGGAATCAATTTTTCGTGCCTTTGCCGACCTGGAACTGCTCAAGTACAGCAAATGGCGAATCTTTCACCACACCCTCGGAGGGGCCCGGTGCCTTGCATTCTTCGTGTCGCGCCGAGAACGGCAACGCCAGCAGCATTTCGTCTTCAATCACCGCCAGAAGATCGAATCTGCTGGACGCGCTTACCGAGTCGAAATCATCCTCTTCCTGCGCCTCGTCAGGCAATGGCTGTCCGAGCGGCACAAGAAGCAAGCGGCCCTTCGCCACCACGTGCCACGGCATCGCCTCAAGACAACGCTGACACTGGATTTCGATCTTGGCGGTTGCCTTCAGTTCGAGATAGAGTTTCCCGTCTTCAGCTGACGAGCCCGTCACCTCAAAGACAACTTCCCCCGACGGCGCGGCAACCAATCCGCAAAGCCGATCGAAGCGCGCCACAGGCTCTTGGGCTGCCAGATGCCGACCCTCGCGTGCAAACGCAGACGCATCGACGATATAGCTCTCTCGCAACATAAGCGCGGCATAATAGTATTTTCGGCCTCGAGTGTCAAAATCCCGATCCGCGCTTTGCGCACGCGACTTCGCTGATTGACGTCAATCACATGCAATTGATTCTTGCCTCCTCATCGCGCTACCGACGCGAGCTTCTCGAACGTTTTGACATCCCCTTCGACATTGCCCGGCCCGAGACCGACGAAACCGCGTTGGACGGTGAATTGCCGGCCGCCACGGCTGAGCGGCTGGCGGCCGAAAAGGCGCGTGCCGTGGCCCGGCGTTATCCAGACGCGCTGATCATCGGTAGCGATCAGGTGGCATTCATGGACGCCACGCGCTTCGGCAAGCCGGGCACGACTGAAAAGGCAATCGATCAACTCAGGCGGATGCAGGGTCGCACGGTGGTGTTCCATACTGGCGTAGCGTTACTCAACGCCAGAACCCAACGCATGCAGGTCGGCGGCGTACCGACCCAAGTGCGGTTTCGCAAACTGGACGAACGCGAAATCACACGTTACGTGGAGAAAGAAATGCCGCTCGACTGTGCCGGCAGCGCCAAGGCCGAAGCGCTTGGCATCACGCTTCTCGATGCGCTCGTCACCGATGACCCGACCGCATTGATTGGCCTGCCGCTGATTGCCTTGAGCCGCATGCTGCGTGCCGAAGGCATCCGCCTGCCATGATAGATACGCCGCGCGGCACGCTCTACCTCGTTCCGGTCAGCCTTGGTCAGAGCGCGCTGGAGGACACCTTGCCGGCGGGCGCCGCCGTGATCGCACGCCGGCTAACGTATTTCGTCGTTGAAAATGCCAAGACCGCGCGCGCCGAGCTCAAACGCCTCGATCACCCCACAGCGTTGCGCGACATTGAAATTCAGGTGCTGCCGCGCAACGCCACGACAAACCAAGCGGCGGCCTTGCTCGCACCCGCTCTGGCGGGCGACGACATGGGGTTGATGTCCGAGGCCGGCGTGCCGGCCGTTGCCGATCCCGGTGCGATGCTGGTGCGCGAAGCACACCGATTGAATATTCGCGTCGCCCCGCTCGTGGGTCCGTCATCGCTGCTGCTCGCCCTGATGGCGTCGGGACTCGACGGTCAACGTTTTGCGTTTCATGGCTACCTACCGATTGAAGACGGCGAACGACGAAACACCATTCAATCACTGGAAGCGGCCTCGCGGAATTCGCAGCAAACGCAGCTTTTCATCGAAACGCCCTATCGCAATATGCGCATGTTCGATGCCTTGTTGCGCACATGCCATGCCAATACATTGTTATGCGTGGCTCGCGCACTGACGACGCCTGATGAGTGGGTTCGCACATGCACCGTTGGCCAGTGGCAGTGCGGCGCGCGCCCAGCGCTTGACAAAATTCCGACAGTCTTCCTGCTGCTCGCAGGCCAATAGGGTTCACGTTCGCGATGCGCGCCGACCTGCGAGCACATCCGGGCGGGTGGAAGGGTGGCACGAATGGTTGCGAAAGCCAGCGCCCGTGCCCATCGCAAATTTGCCGTCCGTATCCATCCATCTCGCGAACTAAACAAACGTGTGTATGATTGCACCCGCTGACGTCTTCGGGTCTGGATGAAACTGGGTACCGGGCGTGACTGGCAGCGCAGCAAAATTATGACGTAGAATTGGCGCGAATGTCTTCTCCCACCGCAATAGCTAGCCGGCGGCGTACCGCCCGAAACGGATAATGAACGATTTCATTCTTGAAACAATTGGCCTGACCAAAGAATTCAAGGGTTTTGTTGCTGTCTCGGACTTCGATCTGAAAGTGCGGGAAGGCAGCATTCACGCGCTGATCGGCCCGAACGGGGCCGGGAAAACAACGGTTTTCAATTTACTGACCAAGTTTCTGCCGCCGACGGCGGGAAAGATCCGCTTCAAGGGAATCGACATCACGCATGAGGCGCCCGCAGTCACTGCCCGCCGCGGCCTGGTGCGTTCGTTCCAGATTTCTGCGACCTTTCCCAACCTCAGCGTGCTTGAGAACGTGCGAATCGGTTTACAGCGCAAACTCGGTACCGAGTTCCATTTCTGGCGCTCGCAAAAATCACTAGACGTGCTCAATGATCCAGCGATGGCCTTGCTGGAGTCGGTCGACCTCGCCAGTTTTGCCGATACGATCACCGGCGAAATGCCTTATGGCCGAAAGCGCGCCCTCGAAATCGCCACCACACTGGCGCTTGAACCGACGATGATGCTGCTCGACGAGCCGACACAGGGCATGGGTCAGGAAGACATTGCCCGCATCGTCGAACTGATCCGCAAGGTTTCAGCCAAGCGCACCATATTGATGGTCGAGCACAACCTGTCTGTCGTCGCCAACCTGTGCGATCGCATCACCGTGCTGACGCATGGCAATATCCTTGCCGAAGGCAGCTACGAGGAAGTGTCGAAAGACCCGAAAGTGCTCGAAGCCTACGTCGGTTCCGACGACATGAACGACGCTCATCACTGAAAGCGCCCGACCATGACCACTGCTCAAAAGCCCCATCGCGAATTTCTGCGCATCGAGAATCTCCATGCGTACTATGGCGAATCCCACATTCTTCACGGCATCGATCTGAGCGTCGGGCGCGGCGAATGCGTCACCCTTCTCGGGCGAAACGGCGCGGGCCGCAGCACCACGCTCAAATCGATTCTGGGTCTGGTGGGTCGTCGCACCGGTTCGATCGTGATCAATGGCAACGAAGTCATCGCCGAAGCCACGCACCGCATGGCGAGTCACGGCGTGGGCTACGTTCCCGAGGAGCGCGCCATTTTTGCGTCGCTCAGCACCGAAGAAAACCTGATGCTTCCGCCCGAGGTCGCCAGCGGCGGCATTCCGGTCAAGGAAATCTACGAGATGTTCCCCAACCTGCTCGAGCGGCGAAACAGCCCGGGGAGCAAGTTGTCCGGCGGCGAACAGCAAATGCTCGCGATGGCGCGTGTGCTGCGCACCGGCGCGAAGTTGCTGTTGCTCGACGAAATTACCGAAGGCCTCGCGCCGGTGATTGTGAAAAAGCTCGGCAAAGTCATTACCGATCTGAAGACGCGCGGATTCACGATCATTTTGGTCGAACAGAATTTTCGCTTTGCCGCACCCCTCGCCGAACGGCATTACGTACTTGAACACGGCGAAATCATTGCCACCATTGCCTCGTCCGAACTGGATGCGAAGATGGACTGGTTGCAACAAACGCTCGGGGTTTGACCCCGCGGCGGACACCATCGTTACAGGGAGACAGTCGATGCACATCAAGAAATTGAGTACCCTCGCATGCGCCGCAGCATTCGCCGCACTTTCGGCCACCGCACACGCCGAGATCTCCGGTGGCGTGGTCAAGATCGGTGTCCTCACCGATCTTTCCGGCACCTATTCCGATCTGGCGGGCTCGGGTGCTGTGTTGGCAACACAGATGGCGATCGACGATTTCATCGCCGAAGCCAAACCCTCATTCAAGATCGAAATGGTCTCGGCCGACCACCAGAACAAAGCCGACATCGCCTCCAACAAGGCGCGTGAATGGTTCGAGCGCGAGGGCGTGGATACGGCAACCGAACTGGTGTCGACCACCACCGCCCTGGCAGTGATGAAGATCGGCAAGGAGATGAACCGCGTCGTACTCATGAGCGGTCCGGCGTCTTTGCCGATCACCAACGAGCAGTGCAACGATGTCAGCGTGCATTACACCTATGACACGTACGCGCTAGCCCACGGCACTGCCAAGGCGGTGACCGAACAAGGCGGCAAGACATGGTTTTTCCTGACCGCCGACTACGCTTTTGGACAGTCGCTTGAAAAGGAAGCAAGCGAAGTGATCGAGGCCAATGGCGGCAAGGTTCTGGGGGCTGTTCGCCACCCGTTCCCGGCGTCGGATTTCTCCTCGTTCCTGCTTCAGGCCCAAGCCTCTGGCTCAGAGATTATCGGTCTGGCGAATGCTGGCGCCGACACCACCAACGCGATCAAGCAAGCCGCTGAATTCGGCATTACGCCAAAGCAAAAACTGGCTGCCTTGCTGATGTTCATTACCGACGTTCATTCGCTTGGCCTCAATAGCGCCGGCGGTCTGTATCTGACCACCGGTTTCTATTGGGATCGTACCGACGAGACGCGCGCCTGGTCGAAACGCTTCGAGGAAAAACAGAAGCGTATGCCGACGATGGTGCAAGCCGGACAGTATTCGTCGATTCTCCACTACCTGCGCGCGGTCAATGCAGCCGATAGCGATGAAGCCTCAGCAGTGATGGCGAAGATGAAGGAACTGCCGATCAATGACTTCTTTGCCACCAACGGGCATATCCGCGACGACGGACGCATGGTGCACGACATGTATCTCGCCCAGGTAAAGACGCCGGAAGAATCCAAGTACGATTGGGATTACTACAACATTGTCCAGGTCATTCCCGGCGACGAAGCGTTCCAGCCCTTGTCCGAATCAAGCTGTCCCCTGATCACCAAGAAATGATCGCGGCGATTTGAGTTGATTCACACACGCCCGGGGCGCTCGCTCCGGGCGTCGGAGTTACAAGCATGGAAATCTTCGGCGTTCCGAGTGCGCTGCTCGCTAGTCAGTTGTTAATCGGCCTGATCAACGGATCGTTCTACGCCATTCTCAGCCTTGGTCTGGCGATCATCTTTGGCCTGCTCAACATCATCAATTTTGCGCATGGCGCGCAGTACATGATGGGCGCGTTCGTGGCCTGGATTGCACTGACGAAGTTCGGCATCGACTATTGGGTTGCGTTGCTGCTGGCGCCGGCCATCGTCGGCGCCCTTGGCATCGTGCTCGAACGCACCATGCTCAACAAGCTATACAAACTCGATCATCTCTACGGTCTGCTGCTCACCTTCGGTCTCGCCTTGATCATCGAGGGCGTGTTCAGAGACCAATACGGCGTTTCCGGTGAAAGCTACCCCGTGCCCGAGCTGCTCTCCGGTGGTGTCAATCTCGGCTTCATGTATCTGCCGATCTATCGTGGATGGGTCATCGTCGCGGCGCTTGTGGTGTGCATCGGCACCTGGTTCATGATTGAAAAGACACGGCTCGGCGCGTACTTGCGCGCCGGCACCGAGAACTCGCAAATGGTGCAGGCGCTGGGCATCAACGTGCCGCTGCTGATTACCTTCACTTACGGTTATGGCGTTGCCCTGGCCGCCTTCGCGGGCGTCTTGGCGGCGCCGATGTATCAGGTCAATCCGCAGATGGGGGCACACCTGATCATCGTGGTCTTCGCGGTGGTGGTGATTGGCGGCATGGGTTCCATCATGGGTTCGATCATCACCGGCTTGGGGCTGGGTCTTATCGAAGGCCTCACGCGCGTTTTCTACCCGGAGGGTTCGGCGGTCGTGGTGTTTGTGATCATGGTAATCGTGCTGGTCGTCCGGCCGGCCGGACTGTTTGGAAAAGCGGCGTAGTTCGCTGAACGAGGACACTTTTCATGCGTACCAACCCGTCGTTTATCGCACGCGCGACGCCATTTCTCTTTGTCGTTTTGTTTGTGCTCGGGATGCTGGCGCCGTTTGCCGTCTATCCCACGTATCTGATGAAATTGCTGTGTTTCGGCTTGTTCGCCTGCGCCTTTAATCTGCTGCTCGGTTTTGCCGGCTTGCTGTCGTTCGGTCACGCCGCGTTTCTTGGAAGCGCCGGTTACATCTGTGGCCTGTTGGTCCGCGACATGGGCCTCACGCCGGAGCTCGGCGTGCTCGGCGGCACGCTGGCTGCCGGCGCGCTCGGCTGGGTGTTCGGCGTGCTGGCCATCCGGCGAACGGGGATCTATTTCGCGATGATCACACTGGCGCTGGCGCAGATGGTGTATTTCCTCGCGATTCAGATCAGGGCGACGGGCGGCGAAGACGGACTCCAGGGGGTGCCTCGCGGCCACCTCTTCGGCATCGTCGATCTGTCGAACAACATCGCCATGTATTACTTCGTGTTCGCCGTGTTCTGCATCGGCTTCTTCATCATCTATCGCGCTGTAAACTCGCCCTTCGGGCATATCCTCAAAGCCATCCGCGAAAACGAACCACGCGCGATCTCGCTGGGTTATGACGTCGCCAAATTCAAGCTCATGGCCTTTGTCATTTCAGCCGCGTTGTCGGGCACAGCGGGCGCGACGAAAACGCTGGTTTTCCAGCTTGCTTCGCTCACTGATGTGCATTGGCACATGTCGGGTGAGGTCGTGCTGATGACACTGCTAGGTGGTCTCGGCACGATCTTCGGGCCGTTCGTTGGTGCTGCGACGATTGTCTCGCTACAAACGCAACTGGCCGACGTGGTTGGCTCGTGGGTGACCGTTATCATGGGCGGCATCTTCGTCATTTGCGTGCTGTTGTTCCGGCGCGGTATCGTCGGCGAATTGCAAGCCCTCATCCACCGGATTGGAATCCGTTAGCGCGGGCCATCCCGCGCCATTGCCGGCGCCCGGTGCAGCGGCACCGGTTCTCAGGGGCCGATCGCACCGTGATCGGTAGCGTCGATCAGCCACACCTGCTCATCGTGTTCGATCACCTTCAACGGCCTCAGCCGCGCCCCCTTGCAGGGGCCGGCCACGCAATGGCCGTTTTCCGGCGCGTAGGTGGCGCCATGCGTCGCGCAAACAAGATATCGGCGTTCGCGGTCAAAGAACTCGCCTTCCATCCAGTCAAGCTCGACCCCGACATGCGCGCATTCGTTCACGTAGGCACGCGGAACGCCATCGAAACGCACCACGAACGCCGGTAGCGTCTCGCCGCGACGCTGAACCAAAAAGCGCACGCCCGTGCCGCATTCCTCGAGCGCGCTCGAGGCGCAAATCAGGCGTTGGTTTTCAGCCACGCATCCAGCTCCGCAATCGAATCAATGCAGGCCACATGAGCCGCCGTCTGTAGATCTGCCCGTTCGTGTGCACCAAATGTTACGCCCACGGCGTCGACGCCGGCGTTGCTTGCCATCTGCAGATCATGCGTCGTATCCCCGATCATCAAGGTTCGCTTCGCGTCCATTGCCAATTCACTCATCAGCGCCTCCAGCATCGCCGGGTGTGGCTTGGAAAAGCACTCGTCGGCGCACCGTGAGGCATGAAAATGGCGCCCCAGCCCGGTATGTTCGAACGCGCGATCCAGCCCCACCCTGCTCTTGCCGGTCGCTACCGCCAGCGTCCATCCACCCGCAGCAAGCCGCTCGATCATCTGCGCCGCACCCGGAAACAACACCAGTTCATGGTCACGTGCCAGAAAATGGTGGCGATAGCGCGCCACCATGTCGGGATAGGCTTCCTTGGTCAGTTCGGGCACGGCATGGCTCAGCGCTTCATTCAACCCGAGGCCGATGACATGACGCGCTCGCGCATCCTCCGGCACGGGAAGGCCAAGATCGCGACACGCCGCCTGAATCGCATGCACGATGGCGGCAGCAGAATCCAGCAAGGTGCCATCCCAGTCAAACACGACCAATTCATACCGGTTCGCCAAAATCCCTCTCCTCCATTGCATCAATTTGCGCCAGAAACCCGCTTAGCGCCTCTGGCAGCGCGGCCGTGACCTCAATCGTTTCCTCTTTGACCGGATGCCTGAAGCGCAATTTTTGCGCGTGAAGGAACATGCGCCGCAAGCTCATGGTTTTGCCGAGGCGACGGTTAAGCGCGAAATCGCCGTACTTCTCGTCTCCAATCAGCGGAAAGCCGGTCTGCGTCAAATGCACACGAATCTGATGTGTCCGTCCGGTCTTGAGTTCCACCGACAATTCGCTCATCGATGCCCACCGCCGCCGCAGCGTCACGATACTGTGCGCCGGCTTGCCTTCATCCTGCACACGCACCCGACGTTCGCCGTTAGCCGTCAGATATTTGAACAATGGCGCGCGAATGTGCTCGCGCGGATTCATCCAGCGGCCCGAGACAAGCGTGGAATAGTGCTTCTCCACCTCACCGCTGCGCATCATTTCATGCAACGCTGTCAGGGCCGAGCGTTTCTTCGCCACGATCAGCAACCCAGAAGTTTCACGATCGAGCCGGTGCGCCAGCTCCAGCAGTCGTGCTTCCGGTCGCTGGCGCCTCAACTGCTCGATGACGCCAAAACTCACGCCACTGCCGCCATGCACTGCAATGCCCGAGGCTTTATCGATAATCAACAGCGCATCGTCTTCATACACCACCGGCAAGGGTTCGCCGGCGGGAATCACGCGCCCCTCGGCGGACTGGCTGGTGCGTACCGGTGGAATGCGCACCAGATCATTTTCTATCAGGCGGTAGGTCTGCGTGATACGCCGCCCGTCGACGCGCACTTGGCCACTGCGCAGCAAGCGGTAAATGTGGCTTTTGGGCACACCCTTGAGTTCACGCATGA
>CBDTZF010000068.1:0-10458 GCA_965364825.1 uncultured Rhodocyclaceae bacterium
GCGCGATGCCGTTTGCATTGGGCGCCATTGAGTGTCAAAAACAGGCCGTGCAGGCACGTTGGCGGATGTGACAATCAGAAACACAGCAGGTGAAAAACCTTGTATTTCCTTGCATTGAGCGGCGACACGCACGAATTTTCGGTGCTAGAATCGGCGGCACTGATTCAGTCCATCCACTCGCAATGTCAAAGCAAGGATCAATATGAACAAAGGTGAATTCGTCGAAGCCCTGTCTGACCGTCTGGACCTTTCGCGTGCGCAAGCCGACCGTGCCCTTTCCGGTGTTCTGGATATCATTACCGAAGAGTTGGCCAAGGGTAGCAAGATCGCCTTTACCGGCTTCGGCTCTTTTGAAGTGTCCAAACGTGCTGCACGGACCGGGCGCAACCCGCAAACCGGTGCCAGCATCAATATTGCGGCCTCCAACGTGCCCAAATTCTCCGCTGGCGCCTCACTGAAGGCTGCGGTCAACGGCAAATAAGCGGGCGAAATCGCGGCGATATTCCCCAAAACCCGGCTGATGCCGGGTTTTTTATGCGATCGGCCGATGCCGGTTCATGGTGCAGTCGGCTGATGCCGACATGTCAGGAAAGATGGATATGAAAGAAACTGCTTTTGATGAATTTTACGGGCTTCAATTCGAGGATCTCGAAATCGGCATGACTGCGGCCTATGGACGCACCGTGACTCATGCGGACATTCTCATGTTTTCCGGCGTATCGGGGGACACCAACCCGGTGCATCTGAATGAGGAGCTGGCCTCGGCGTCGATGTTCGGCGGCTGTATCGCCCACGGCATGCTGGCGGCCAGCTATATCTCGACCGTGTTCGGCACCAAGCTGCCGGGGCCCGGATCGATCTATCTGTCGCAGACGCTCAAATTCACCGCGCCGGTGCGTGTCAGCGAGACGGTGGTCGCCCGCGTGACCGTCAAGGCGCTGAATCCGGAGAAGCGCAAGGCGATGTTCGACACCGTGTGCACGGTCGGCGAGACCGTTGTGCTTAAGGGTGAGGCGGAAATCATGGTGCCGAAACGCGATTGAGCGAATCAGTTACCGACGTAAAAATGCCCGCTTGAACGCGGGCATTTTTACGTCGGTACGTTCTACTTGGTGGCAGAACTATGTCGCGGTGTGGAGCTTCTGGCTCATAGCAGGTGCATCTGGCGCGCACTATCGCGCAGCTCGCCGCGGAAGTCGGGATGTGCAATCGCGATCAAGGCCACGCAGCGCTGCTTCGCGGTCTTGCCGCGTAGTTGCGCGACGCCATATTCGGTCACGACGTAGTTGATGTCGTTCTTGCTGGTGGTGACGTGAGTCCCCAGGGTGAGCGTGGGCACGATGCGCGAAATGGTGTTGCCCTTGGCGGTGGAGGGCAGCACGATGAACGCCTTGCCGTCGCGCGAGCGGTTCGCCGCGCGCACGAAATCGGCCTGTCCGCCGGTGCCTGAGTAGGGCGTATATCCGAGGCTTTCCGATCCGCACTGGCCGATCAGGTCGATTTGCATGGTGGCGTTGACGGCGACCAGCTTGTCGTTTCGTGCGGCGATGAACGGATCGTTGGTGAAATCGACGGGGTGCATTTCGAGCGCCGGATTGCGGTGCATGAAGCGGTAGAGCTGCTGCGAGCCGAGGGCGAAGGTGGCGACGATCTTGCCCGGCATGAAGGTCTTCTTGCGGTTGGTGACAGCGCCGGATTCGAGCAGCGTGAGAATGCCGTCGCCGATCATTTCAGTGTGTAAGCCCAGATCGTGTTTGTGCTTGAGTTGCATCACGACCGCATCGGGAATGCCGCCGTAGCCGATCTGCAGCGTTGAGCCGTCGTCGATCAGATCGGCGACGTGCTTGCCGATTGCCGATTGCACCGGCCCGATTTCGGGCAATCCGACCTCCAGCAGCGGGTCGTCGCTTTCGACCAGCGCCGCCACCTGCGAGATATGGACATGGCAGTCACCGAACGTAAAGGGCACGTTCGGATTGACTTCGAGGACGACCGCACGAGCGCGTCGAATCGCGGCCATGGTGTAATCGGTGGCGAGCGAGAGCGCAAAGTAGCCGTGTTCGTCCATCGGCGAGGCCATCGAGAAGACAATATCCACTGGCGTCAGGCCGCGGTCGATCAACTGCGGCAGTTCGGAAAAATAGCCGGGGAGATAGTCAATCCAGCCGGCCTGGCCGCCGGGGCGCGAGGGGCCGCCGAAGAAATACGCCATGTGGCGAACATTGTTCTGCGTGGCTTCGTCGAAATAGTCGTACTTGCGCAGCGGCAGAATCTGGCTGACCGTCACATCCGACAGTGTCTGGCGGCGGTCGGAGAGGGCGGTGAGCAACGCGGGCGGCTCACCGACGCCGGTTGGCACGACGATGGTATCGCCGTCGCGCACCAGGTCGATCGTATCCTGTGGCTGCCGGCGCTTGCTTTCGTATTCGCTTCGATAGTCCATCTCTGATCCCCTCGTGTGGACGTTGAATAGGCAGGATGGGAAGGGATACTACACTGCTTCCATACGGGCAGGTATGGTCTGAATCAAACCCTGGCGACGTGAACGAAAAGCGCCGATCCAAGGATCGGCGCTTTCCTGTTGCTTCAAGGTGTCGTTCAGTCGCGTGTGCGCTGAGCGCCCGAAGGGCTACGGTCGCGCCGCGGCGCGTTGCTGCGGCCGGCGGGGCTGCGTGTCTTGTCACCCGGTTGTCCACTTGCGTTGCGCTGGCCGTCCGCGCGCGGGCGGTCGCCCTGATGACGGTGACTGTGGCGCTGCGACGGCGACTTGGCGTCGCGCGGCGCGCGCTGGGCTGGCCCACCAGCCGGTTTCTCGGGCACGGTGATTCCAGCAATCTCGACACGTTCGATGCGGCGCTTGATGACTTTTTCGATGGCGCGCAGTTGCTTTTCTTCGGCGACCGGATCGACCAGCGACACTGCGCCGCCGGAGGAGCCCGCGCGGCCGGTGCGGCCGATGCGGTGCACATAGTCTTCGGGCACGTGCGGCAGTTCGAAATTGACCACCATCGGCAACTGGTCGACATCGATACCGCGGGCGGCGATGTCGGTGGCCACCAGAATCTGCAGGCGCCCGCGCTTGAACGACTCGAGCGTTCGGGTACGCGCATTCTGTGCCTTGTTGCCGTGCAACGCTTCGGCCGGGAGACCGGCCACGGTGAGTTGTTTGGCGAGGCGATCGGCGCCGTGTTTGGTGCGGCTGAAGACCAGCACCTGGAACCACTGCTTTTCGCGAATGAGGTGGATCAGCGCGTCTTTCTTGGCCTGCTGCGGCACGATCAGCACGGACTGTTCGACGCGCTCGGCGGTGGTGTTGCGCGGTGCCACGTCTACACTCGACGGGTTGTTGAGCAGGCCGTTGGCCAGTGCGCGGATATCGTCGTTGAAGGTGGCTGAAAAGAGCAGGTTCTGGCGCTTGGCGGGCAGCTTTTCCATGATCTTGCGGATATCACGGATGAAGCCCATGTCGAGCATGCGGTCGCCTTCGTCCAGCACCAGCACTTCGATGTCGCTCATGTTGATCGTGCCTTGGCTCATGTGATCGAGCAGGCGGCCGGGGGTGGCGACGAGGATATCCACCGGACGACGCAGCGCCTTGGTCTGGCCAAAGACGCTGACACCGCCATAGACGGCGAGCGAGCGCACTGGCACATGGCGCGCGTAATCGCGAATCGACTCGTCAACCTGGGCGGCGAGTTCGCGCGTCGGGGTGAGCACCAGTGCGCGCGGGCGACCGGCGCGGGTGCGTTGCGAGGAGGTCATCAGGCGCTGCAGGATGGGCAGTGCGAAGCTGGCCGTTTTGCCGGTGCCGGTTTGTGCCGCGGCGAGCAGGTCGCCACCGGCGAGCACGGCCGGAATGCCCTTCGTCTGGATCGGCGTCGGGGTAGTGTAGCCGGCGTCATTGAGCGCGCGCAGCAGGGGTTCTGCCAGCCCAAGGGCGGCAAAGGTGTTTTCGGATTGCATTGTGTTCAACTCCAGCGACGGCCTGTCGCTCAAGTCGAGAGACACCAATCGAGGCGGGCGGGAACGAAGGCGGCGCAAGGTTTTGTTGCGCGGCCTGGGTGAGAAAAAGTGGCCGGTACGCCGATTGGTCGATGCGTACGGTGGCCGCTACTCTAACGGAATTCGCGGACAACAGGGAAAATATTTTGCGCCGCAGCAATGCGCTCCGGGCAAGCGGTAATATGTCACCCTCCTCATACCGGAGTCCTTCATGGCGCTCAAGTCGACGGTGTTCAGGTTCCAGTTGCAGATTGCGGATCTTGATCGTCATTACTATGCCGATCACCTGCTCACGCTCGCACGGCACCCTTCGGAAACCGATGTGCGGCTGGTGGCGCGCGTGCTGGCCTTTGCTCGACGGGCCGGCGAAGGTTTCGACATGACCGGCGCCGTGTGCGTGCCGGATGAACCGGATCTGTGCCTGCGCACGCTCGACGGACGTATCGAACGCTGGATCGATGTCGGCCAACCCGATGCACGCCGCCTGCTCAAGGCCGCCGGCCGGTCTGCCAGCGTCACCGTGCATCCTTACGCCGGCGCGTCGGCGCGCTTGTGGTGGCAGGGCGTGGAGCGCGATCTGGCGCGGGTGCGCAAACTTGAGGTCGTCGCCTTTCCCGAAGATGCGGTCAAGGCGCTGGCTGCGCAATTGACGCGCACCACCGAATGGCAGATCACGGTGCAGGATGCCGTGATGATGGTGTCCGGGGCGCAGGACTGTATCAGCGTGGAACCAGACATCTGGCGCGAGTTTGACCAGTAATCCGTTTGCCCGGAGTCGCCGGAGGAGCGCCGAATATGTCGTCACCTGCTGACGACGCACTCAAGCGCTGGGGATCACCACCATCAGCTTCGCGATGGCGGTGGCGCAATTCATGTGGGGCGCGATCCAGCCGGTGGCCGTCGCGGTGGCCGACCGCTACGGGCCGGGGCGAGCGTTGGCCGCGGGCATCCTCATCATGGCGGCGGGTCCGGCGCTCACCCCGCTGATGGATTCGGGGGTCGGATTGGTGTTCACGATCGGCATCCTGATGGCAGCGGGGTCAGGCGCGGGCAGTTTTTCGGTGCTCATTGGTGCCGCAGCGCGGCGCTTGCCGACACACCATCGCGGCATGGCTGGGTTTCACCTGGCTGGCCACGGTGCCGCCAACGGTCGGCTTGGTGAGCAAGCTTTTCGGCACACGTTATCTGGCGACGCTGTTCGGGCTCACTCTGCTCACACACCAAATTGGCGGCTTTCTGGCCGCTGCCGTGAACCTTCCGATTCGCGAAGCGCGCCTCGCACCCGCCTCGCACGCCGCGTTAACGTGACATATTGTGCAGTGCACATCTAGAAACACAATAGATTCCGCGGTTCCCTGAAAAGCGCCCCGAGCAGTGGCACTCACGCGAAAATGGCCTACCATATCGTTTCCAGCGCCGCGGCTAGCTGGATGTCATTACGCTGGCGTCATTATCGTTACCTCTCTATTACTTTTGATATATTTCTGTCGTAGATTCAGTCGGTTAGAGTTGTGGCGTGGTAATTATACGGTGTGAAAAATGTCCTCTCGACCAGCCTTCTGTGTAAAGAAAACGCGCCGTCTGGCGCGCCTGCTAACCTGCCGTGCGGTGCTTGGCCTGGTGGTGTTTGTCGCTATCTGGGCAGGGTCTGCCGTGCTTGCCGCAGTGCTCGTCTGGCTGGTGTTTCGCGGCGATGCAGCATTGTGGCAAGACGTCGCCTTCTTGATCGCTGCGGTGGCTGCGGGCAGTGTCACACTGCGCGCGGCGCGCTGGCTGGCCGTTGTCGGCCCGCAGGCCGTTGGCGTCCATCTGCCGCGCGACGAGGCGCCGGAGCTCCATCAGTTGGTCGATGAACTGGCCGCCCGCATGGGGGCGAAGCCGGTGGACGCGGTGCACATTACGACCGAGATGAATGCGTCCGTACATCAGCGGCCGCGCTGGGGCGTTTTCGGGCCGATGCAAACCACGCTGGTCCTCGGCCTGCCGCTGGTGCTCAGCATCGCACCGACGCAACTGACCGCCATCGTGGCGCATGAAATCGGCCATCTGGCGCGCCAGCGACGCGGCCTGCAGGGCTGGGCCGCGTATTCGCGGGCCTGGTGGCACCGCGCCTGCGACCGCCTCGCCGAAGACGCGACGCTGCCGGCGCGCGTGCTCTATGGTTGCCTCGCACGTTGGTCGGATGCGGATGTGCGCGCCGCGGTGCGCCTCAATCATCTCGAAGAATACGAAGCCGATTCGCTGGGTGCGCGTGTTGTCGGCGCGCGCGTGCTTGGCGACACGCTGCTCGAAGTGGCGATGAAGGCGAATTACATCGCGCAGGATTACTGGGACACCATCATGGCGCAGGCGGACAAGCGGCCGCAGCCGGGCATGCTGCCGTTCCGCGATATGGGGCATGGCGTGGCGATCGGCTTTCAAGGCTCACCGCACGCCAGCTCGCTGGGTTGCCTCGACGACGACGCTGGCGGCGTGTCCCTCCACCCCTCGCTGAGCGACCGTTTGGCCGCGCTGAGTGTCGATCCCAGCGTGCCGGCGGGCACGCCGGTACACCACTACAGCGCGGCGACGCATTTTCTGCAAAGCTCGCTTGACCGCCTGTGTGCGCGTTTCGACCAGTTGTGGTGGGCGCACATCGCGCCCAGCTGGCGGCGTCACTATGCCCGCCGTGCGCACGAGGCAGACGCCGAGACAGTCTTCGCTGATTGAGCAGCGACCGCGTTATCCCTCGACTACGGCGCGGCCGCGGGGCGACGTGCGCGTGCTTTCGCCAAATGTCGGCACAACTGCGCGGCGCCGTCGAGAATGCGCGGCGTGTGGCGTTGAATCAGATCGGGATCGATGAAATACAGGTTGTTGCGCGCGACCGCCGTCATCTGTGGCCAACGCCGCCACGCGTCCAACCATTCAGGGCGTGCCTCGCCCATGCCGCTGGCGACGATCACTTCAGGGTCAGCCGTCAGCACCGCTTCCTCGCTGATCGTGGGCGCGAGCAGCGCAAGCGTATCGAACACATTTCGCCCACCGCACAGACGGATGACATCGGAAATCATGTGCTCACCGTTGATGGTCATCAGCGGCTGATGCCAGATTTGATAGAACACCGATACTGCCGGGCGCGCCGAGTAGCTGTCGCGGAGGGTGTCGAGACGCCGTATGAATGCGTCGGCGGCGGCGTTCGCAGCCACCTCGGTGCCGACCAGCGCGCCGATGTCGTGCAGCGCACGCGCGACATCGGCGAGCGTGCGTGACTCGGTGACATACACCGCCATGCCCAGCGCCCGCAGACGATCGAGTGCCGCCTTCGCGTTACCACTTTCCCAGGCAATGACCAGATCGGGTTTGAGTGCTGCAATCGCCTCCAGATCCACGCGCGCGTAGCCGCCGACCCGCGGCAAAGCCTTGGCGGCGGGCGGAAAGTTGCTGTATTCGACCACGCCGACGAGCCGCTCTCCCGCCCCGGCCGCATAAACCAGCTCGGTGACATGCGGCGCAAGCGCGACGATGCGCTGTGCGGGTGCGTGCAAATTCAGTGATTCACCGGTGGCGTCGACGACGGGCCGGCCGAGCGCCGTAGGGGTGGCGAACGAAAGGATGATGACCGACAACAAGCAGCGCAGGGCAGATGGCATGGCCATGTTTGTATCAGGAAAGCGTGAACGGCGTCGCGCGCCTCCGACCGTAGACGTGGTGGCGCGGCGCCGACCGTTTCGATCCGGCGCAGGCCGGCGCGAATCATTCAATCCTCGCTTGACCCCTCTCGCCGGCCCTCCTAACATGGCCGGCATGAACCCCGAATTTGACCATCTCGAACAGCAACTGGATGAGCTCCTCCGACTGTTCAAAGCGTACAAACAGGAAAACCGCGAACTCAAGTCGCGCGTCGCGGCCTTGCAGGCGGAAAACACCCAACTGGCGGGTAAAGTCGAGGCGGCCATCGATGGCGTCAGTGCCGTCCTCGACAGCCTTCCGGAGCGTTGAACATGGACACACTGGACCTCGTCTTACTGGGCAAGGAATATCGCGTCGGTTGTCAGCCCGAGGAGCGCGAAGGGCTGGAAATGGCGGTCGGTTTCCTGGAGAGCAAACTCGCCGAACTGGCCGCCAAGACCGGCGCCAGCGGGGAAAAGCTGGCGATCATGACGGCTCTGAATATCGCACATGAATATCAGCAATTCCAGCGGTCGGATGGATTTGACATGCCGGCGATGAAGCGTAGAATCAAAAGCGTAGGGCAGCGTCTGGATGATGTCCTGGCGCAGCAGGAGAAGCTCATTTAGCCACTGTGTTGGCAGTGCAAGATCAATCCCCTGCGGTGTTCGTGAAGGTCGTAATTTCCTTGAACCAATGTCTTGCGACATGGTTGCGGACCGAATGAATGCCGTTGTGCGCGCCCCGAAGTCGGGTGTGCCTGAGGCGTCTGGAAAGCGACCGACCTGAACCCTAGGTTCAGGATAATCGGCCCGGACGGCACTTGCGGGGGACCAATATGAAAAGGGCGCGGCGCCAGCCGCGCCCTTTTCCGTTCACGCCTTCCGTTTTCTGTTGCTTCAACCCGCGTTGGTGGGGGTTTCTGCAAATGCGCAATTTGTGCCAACGTGGAGCTGTCCATGTCGATCCGCGCGGTTACGGAATACAGGCGTGGACGCGAATCTGCGTGATCGGCGGTAAACCCGGCAACCATTCGATCATCGGCTGACAGCGACCGGCGGCGCAAAGCGTGTAACCGGCCGCGTAGGGCGAATGGGTCAGCAACAGCGCGCTTTCGCGGCGGGCCACCGTGTAGTGCCAGACGCCGTCAATCAGCCGCGCCCCAAGCGCCGGTTCCATTCCCGCACCGGAGCCGCGCACTCGCGCTTCGACTAGCACCAGCACATCGGTGTCTAGCCGCCAGTCCTCGTTCCACGCTATTTTTTCGATTGAGTGGGTCCATGACAGCGTGAAGTGATTTGCCGGCAGCACGACGCGATTCGCGCTGCTGCTCAGGCAGATGGCGGCTCGCGTCGGTGCAGTTACCATCGACGTGCAACCGGCGATCAGCGCGCCCGCCAAAAGCGGGAGCGTGGGATTGAGGGCGAACATAGCCGGCATGCTAGAGCGCGCTTTCACTTGGCTCAAGCAAGCACGCTGATAAAGTGAGGTCGCGGATAACCGCAGGGATCGAATATGCGATTCTGGTGGATGAAATCCGAACCCGATGATTGTTCCATCGACGATCTGGCCGCGCTGCCCGATCAGACGGTGGCGTGGTACGGCGTGCGCAACTACCAGGCTCGCAATTTCATGCGCAATCAGATGCAGGTCGGCGATCAGAGGTTTTTCTATCACTCGAGCTGCGCCGAACCCGGTATTGCCGGCATCGTCACGGTGGCTTCACCGGCGTACCCCGACGCCACACAGTTCGATCCGGCGAGTCGATTCTTCGACCCGAAGGCGACGCCTGAACAACCACGCTGGTTCAATGTCAATGTGCGTCTGCTGCGCAGAACCCGGCTCGTGTCGTTGCGCGAGTTGCGCCAAACGCCCGAACTGGCCACCATGCGCGTATTGGCGCGCGGTAACCGATTGTCGATTACGCCCGTCGATCCCGACGAATGGCGCTTCATCGTCGACACTCTGCTGGAAGTGGAAGCCGATGAGTCTTGATGTTTGGTGGTTGTCGTATCCCCTGCTCGGGGCGTTCGTCGGTTTCTTTGCCGGCCTGCTCGGTGTCGGTGGGGGCGGCATCATGGTGCCGGTGCTCGCCAGCCTGTTTGTGGCGCAGGGCTTCCCTGCCGATCAAATCGTGCACATGGCGCTGGGAACCTCGATGGCCGGGATCGTGATGACCTCGGCGGCCAGCATGCGTGCCCATCATCGCCACGGCGCGGTGCGCTGGGATGTGGTGCGCACCATCACACCTGGCATTCTCGCCGGCACCTTTGGCGGCACGTTCATCGCTGCGCAGGTGCCCTCCGAGCCGCTGGCCATTTTCTTCGCATGCTTCATGACCTACGTGTCCATCCAGATGCTGCTCAACATCAAACCCAAGCCAAACCGCGAACTGCCCGGCCCTCTTGGCATGACCGGTGTCGGTCTGGGCATCGGCGGCATCTCGGCCTTGGTGGCGATCGGCGGCGGGTCACTCTCCGTGCCGTTCATGACCTGGTGCAATATCAGGATGCAGAACGCCATCGGCACCTCCGCGGCGATCGGTCTGCCGATTGCGCTGGCCGGCACCGTCGGCTACATCGTCAATGGCTGGGGGGCCGAGGGCACGCCGCCTTTCACCTTCGGTTTCATTTATCTCCCGGCCTTCGTGCTGATCACGCTGGTCAGCGTTTTCACGGCACCGTGGGGTGCCAAAATGGCGCATCGATTGCCGGTCGCCACGCTCAAGAAGATTTTTGCCGGTGTACTCATTCTGCTCAGTCTCAAGATGCTGCAAAGCGTGTTTGGCGCCTGAGCGCGGCGAGT
>CBDTZF010000069.1:0-10440 GCA_965364825.1 uncultured Rhodocyclaceae bacterium
TTGGGCAGCTCGTCCGCATTGTCGTCCGCGCCGGGAAAATTTGCGGCGATGAGCGTGCCGATCTCGGCCACCGCGGCCTCGCAACCGGCCGCATAGTCGCCCGCTCTGAAACAGGCCTGGAGCCGATCGCAGATCGCTTGCCACTGCGCATCGGCAACACAGCGTGCGATGGCACGATCGGCGACGATTTCGACCGCGTGATCGGCGTACTGGATATACACCAGCACTCCGGTGTTTTCCTCAGTGTCCCAGATTCCCAAGGTCGCGAAGGCGTCGAGTGCACATGCCCGCGGCGTGACCTCATGCCAGAGCTGCGCGACGCCGAGACCGCCCTCAATGGCGATGCCGATCTCTCCGCGATGCCCGCTTTCCGAGGACCGTATCGAGGCCTCGATACGCGACAGCAAAGCCTCGGGGAAGCGACGGCGCACCAGCCAGGTCGGGATCGCCAGATGGCGCAAGAGGCGTTTGAAATCCATCACCACCGCCCCGAGGCGCCACCGCCACTGAAGCCGCCCCCACCGCCGCTGAAGCCACCGCCGCCCCCACCAAAGCCTCCGCCACCGTGACCGGAGCCGGTGATCCACGGCCCGCCACCGCGGCCACCACCGATCAACAGCACAACCAGCCCCGCCACCAGCGCGCCGAGACCACCCAGCGTGAGCGCGCCGGTGCTCAGGAACCACAGCGCGCCACCCCCCGCGGCACCGGCGGCCGCGCCGAACAAGCGGCCGAACATGGAACGCAGAATCGGTGCGGCAAAAAAGGCGATGAAAAGTGTCTTGACAAAGAGATCGCCGACGTCCGCCTGCGAGGCAGATGCACGCGTTTTCGGTTCGGGCAGCGGTTCGCCCTCGACACGCGCGACGATCGCGTCAACGCCGGCATTGATGCCTGCGGCGAAATTCCCGTCACGAAACGACGGCGTGATGTGCTCCTCGATG
This sequence comes from uncultured Rhodocyclaceae bacterium, assembly GCA_965364825.1. Lineage (GTDB taxonomy): Bacteria > Pseudomonadota > Gammaproteobacteria > Burkholderiales > Rhodocyclaceae > Nitrogeniibacter. The sequence goes on from CBDTZF010000069.1 coordinate 945, forward strand.
ATGCGTTTGGCGATCACGTCGGGAATTGCGCCTTCGAGGCCCTGCCCGACCTCGATACGCACTTCGCGGTCATCTTTTGCGACGAGCAACAAAACGCCATCGTCGACTGCCTTGCGCCCGAGTTTCCAGGCATCGACCACGCGAATGCTGTATTGCTCGATCGCTTCGGGGCGCGTCGTCGGCACGATGAGCACCGCGATCTGGCTGCCCTTGGACTCATCAAGCGCAGCGAGACGTTTATCCAGCGCGTCGCGCTCGGCAGCGCCCAGCGTGCCCGTGAGATCGGTGACGTGCGCCTCCAGCGGCGGCACCGGCTGCAGTTGCTGCGCCATCGCGGTGTTCGCCAGCAGGCAGGCGATAACGACGCCTACAGCGAACATCGTTGCCCGAATGGCCCGCAATACAAACATCAGGCGCACCTGCCTTGAATGCTGAAACGCACGATCATTTCTTCTCTTCGCCAAACTCAACGGCCGGCGGCTGGCTGATCGCCTCGGGGTTTTCGACCGTGAAACTGGCCTTGGGCTCGTAACTGAACACCATCGCGGTGAGGTTGTTGGGGAAGGTGCGCACCGACACGTTGTATTCCTGAACCGTTTCGATATAGCGGTTGCGCGCCACGGTGATGCGATTTTCCGTGCCTTCCAGTTGCGCTTGCAAATCGCGGAAATTGGCATCGGCCTTGAGGTTGGGATAGCGCTCGACGACCACCATCAGGCGCGACAAGGCACCGCTCAAACCGGCCTGCGCCTGCTGAAACTTTGCCATTGCGGCCGGATCGTTTACCAGTTCGGGCGTCACCTTCATGCCGGCCACATTGGCGCGTGCTTCGGTCACCTCGGTGAGCACTTCCTTTTCGTGATCGGCGTAGCCTTTGACCACTTTGACGAGATTCGGAATCAGGTCAGCACGGCGCTTGTACTGATTGAGCACCTCGGCCCAGCCGGCGGTCACCTTCTCGTCGTTGATCTGAATCTGGTTGTAGCCACAACCGGACAACACGGTCGCGGCCACCCAAAGCACGGCCAGCAGGCGAAACGTCTTCATTCGGGACCTCCATTTTGGGACAGACGCGCCATTTGCTGGCGGGCAAAGCACAGGTCTTCCCATGCCTTGGCCTTGTCCATCGGATTGCGTAAAAGATAGGCCGGATGATACGTGACGATCACCGGTATGCCTCGGTAATCGAAACATTGTCCCCGCGCCGAGGCAATGCGGATTTCGGTATTCAACAAACTCTGCGCCGCGGGCCGGCCAAGTGCCACGATGAGGCGCGGCTGCAGCAGCGCGATCTGGCGAGCGAGAAACGGAAAGCACGCGGCGAGTTCTTCGCCCGTCGGCGTGCGATTGGCCGGCGGACGGCACTTGACGGTGTTCGCGATGAAGACCGAACGTTCGCGCGACAGGCCGATCGCGGCCAGCATCGCGTCGAGCAGCTTGCCGGCTTTACCGACGAAGGGTTCGCCGCGCGCGTCTTCCTCCGCGCCTGGCCCCTCGCCGACAAACAACCAGTCAGCCTGACGATCGCCCACCCCTGGCACCGCCTGGCGACGCTGCTCGCACAGGGCGCAGGCGCGGCAGGCGAGAATCCGCTCGGTCAGTGCCGTCCAATCGAGCGCGGCGATGTCGCCAGCGTTTGGCCCGGACGGCTCGGGCACCTGCACCGCGGCACGAATCGGTGCCGAATCAGCCGGCACCGGTGCGCTATCGACGGCCGCCGCCTGCACTTCGATCATCACCTCCTGCGGGAGGGATTGCTCGGCCGGCCTATTACGCAAGCGCCAGATAGGCCCTAAGCCCAACTCGCGCAAGATCTCGTCGCGGCGCGTCACGGTGTGACCCGGAGCGTAATGGTATGACTCGCGGCGTCACATGGTATGACCCGGAGCGTCATGGCGTCACCCGCATCACGATGGCGTCTTCTCGCCCGTTTTCCGCCGGGTAGTACGCTCGCCGACGGCCGATACCGATGAATCCGTTTTTTTCATACAGGTGCCGCGCCGGCGCGTTGGATGGGCGCACCTCAAGAAAAAATTGCGTCGCCCCAAGCTCGCGGGCCGAAGCGCGCATGTGCGCAAGCAAGGCACCGCCCGCGCCCTTTCCCTGCGCGGCATGCGAGACACTCAGATTAAGCAGATGGGCTTCGTCAAGAATCAACATCATGACCGCGTACGCGGCCGGCCCGCTGTCATTCACCATGATGCAGCAAAAGTAACCGGCGTCGAGTGCATCAGCGAAGTTTCCGCGGGACCACGGGAAAGGATAAAGCGCGTCCTCGTTCGTTATGACCCACTCCAGGTCAGCGCCGGTCATTGGCCGGAAACGGTAGCGCTCATCGCTCACGCGCGGCCGCCCCGTGCCACCCGCTCGGCGATCGTCAACGCCACCTTGTCGCGAACATAAAGCGGGCCGACATGCGCCGCGTCCTGCGCTGCGGATACACCGCGAAGCGCGGCCAGACGCACCAGATCGCCCGCCTGCGGACGCACCTCACCATGGCGCTCGATCAGAGCGTCTGCCCCGGGCAGGAGACGATCACGATAGCTGGCGAACCCGCTGCCCAAACCGATCCACGAACCGTCCGCCAATTCCACAGCCTCAGGTGGGAGGCAAACCGGCGGCGCGATCGCGATCGGGGCCTCCGCAGCTGTGTCATACGTGGCAACGTACACTTCGCCCATGCGCGCATCTGTGGCGACGAGCACCTGCGCGTCGCGTCGCGTCGCGGCGATCACGTCAAGACTGCAAACGGGAATAATCTTCAATCCGGAGGCCAGCGCCAAGCCTTGCGCAACGCTGCACCCGAGCCGCAGACTGGTAAACGCGCCGGGCCCGACGCCAAGCGCCAGGGCATCAAGCGCCCCAAGCTGCACGTAGTGTGTGGCGAGCAAATCCATGATTGCAGGAATCAGGCGCGCAGACGGCGTAGCACCCGCGTCGACCGGGCTTTCATGGCAGACGCCATCGAGCCACAGCGCGACGCTCACCGTCTCGCAGGAAGATTCAATACCAAGGATTTTCATTGAGACGGGATTGTACCCGTCGATAGAAGCGCCGGACCCGCGGGAGCGCTCAGTTCCGGCTGCGGCGCCCGTAGGCCTTACGGATGGCCTCGTCGATCTGGCGACGCATCTCGAGCCGCTCTTCGTCGCTCAAGGAAGCACGCGTCTGCTCGCTGTCGGACTGAATGCGTACGAAATCGCTGACCGAAGCGCGGATGTCCGCACGGCGTGTACGGTCGCGATCCTGTTGCTCGACCCGATCGTAGCCCTGTGCCAACGCAGACGTGACCGCCCCTGTCGCGATGGTTACAAGAACCAGTGCGGTACGGCAGAACACATTCATCAATTTATCGGAACGCATCATCACAGGGTCAACATTGAACGCGAGTTTGATTCATACTTGATTGTAGACACTCCACCGTGTGCCATGTAAGGCTTTGTTTCTTAACAAGTGTGAACTTACGAACGGTTACGCTTGAGTTCACTTGCGCCACACGCGGCGCTGGTTTCAGTCAACGCCTGTCGATACGATGCTGACCATGAATACGTACAATAATTCCAAGACCCGTTGTCGCGTGCTCGTCGTTGACGACGATGCCCGCCTGCGCGACCTCCTCTCGCGCTATCTTTCCGAGCAAGGCTTTGCGGTCAAGGCGGTGATCGACAGCAACACCATGGATCGGGCGCTGCACCGCGAACACTACGACCTGATCGTGCTCGATCTCATGCTGCCCGGCGAGGACGGCCTGTCGATATGTCGTCGCCTGCGCGCCGCCGACGACACGACGCCAATCATCATGCTGACCGCTAAAGGCGATGATGTGGACCGCATCGTCGGGCTGGAAATGGGCGCGGATGACTATCTGCCCAAGCCGTTCAACCCGCGTGAGCTGGTTGCCCGCATCCAGGCCGTGATGCGTCGCCAACCGCACCAGTTGCCGGGCGCGCCGGCAATGGAAAACGAAATCGTCGAGTTCGGCACGGTGTCGGTCAACCTCGGCAACCGGACGCTGACGCGCGACGGCGAAGAAGTCGCACTGACCACCGGTGAGTTCTCGTTGCTCAAGGTGCTGGTGCAGCATCCGCGTCAGCCCTTGTCGCGCGACAAGCTCATGGAACTCGCTCGCGGCCGCGAATATGGTGTTTTTGATCGCGCCATCGATGTGCAGATTTCCCGCTTGCGCAAGCTCGTCGAGGACGATCCGGGCAAGCCGCGATTCATCCAGACGGTGTGGGGATTCGGTTACGTGTTCGTGCCCGAAGGCAGCAAGGACGACACCTGATCATCGCACCCGAATGAGCCGCCCAGCGTCGCGTTCGACGAGCCTGCTCCCGCGCACGCTCCTGTGGCAGACCTTTGCGCTGCTGGCACTGGTGATGTTGCTGGCCTTTGCCGCATGGTCGCAGATCGTGCGCCATTTCGAAGAAGGCCCTCGCGCCCGGGAGCTTGCGCGCACCGTCGCCAGTATCGCCAATCTGACCCGCACGGCGCTGGTCAATGCCGACGCGGGCCGACGCCTTGAATTACTGATCGATCTCACCGCGCTCGAAGGCATTCGCGTCTATCCGGCTGAGTCAGGCGACGAACTGGGCCCGCTACCCGACACCCGTGCGATGCGTCTGCTGACGCACGAAATCCGGCAACTGCTCGGCCCGCAAACGCGTTTTGCGAGCAGTTGGAAAGGGCTGGAAGGCTTCTGGCTGAGTTTTCGCCTCGACCGCACCGATCCGGATGAATACTGGGTGATGCTGCCGCGTGAGCGTGTGCAACGTCCACAGGCGCTCGAATGGCTGGGCTGGGGCGTTGCCATCATGGCGTTCGCGCTGCTCGGCGCCTATCTGGTGGTGATTCGCATTAGCCGCCCGTTGCGGTATATCGCCCGTGCCGCGCGTGATGTCGGGCAAGGTCGAATACCCAAACCGCTGGACGAAAACGGGCCGGGCGAGATTGCCGAGGTGTCCATTGCCTTCAACCAGATGGCCGGCGATCTGACAGAACTCGAAAACGACCGGGCAATCATTCTGGCCGGCGTATCGCACGATTTGCGCACACCGCTTGCGCGCCTTCGCCTCGGTGTCGAAATGAGCGGGGCCGCTTCCGACGATGTGCGTGCAATGGTCAGCGATATCGGGGAAATGAACCGCGTCATCGGTCAGTTCGTCGATTATGGCCGCAGTGACGAAGACACACCCGAAGCGGTCAAACTCGCGCCGCTGATCGAGGACGTCATCGAGGCTGACCGGCTGCGCGGGCTGACCATCGATCTGGCGATCGACCCGAAGGCCACGGTTTACGCGCGCCCGGTGCCGCTGCGCCGCGCACTACGCAACCTCATCGACAACGCCGAACGCTATGCCGGCACGTCAGAACCCTTGACGATCAGCACCGAGAAACAGCCGAACGCGTGGAAGATTTCGGTCCGCGATCATGGACCGGGCGTGCCCGAATCGGAGCTTGAATACCTCACGCGCCCATTTGTGCGTCTCGACGCCGCACGCGGCAACACCCAGGGTGCCGGCCTTGGCCTGGCGATTGTCGACCGCATCACCCGCGGCCACGGCGGCCGCTTCGCGCTGACCAACCACCCCGAGGGGGGGCTCGTCGCCAGCATGACTCTGCCGGCCACCGCTACGCCTTCCAGGCAGAAGAGGTAGAATCAAGGCAAGGCAAAGTAGTCCGTCAAGGTGGTATTGGCGGATTCAGTCAGCCATGGCGCGATTCAAGGCAAGGCGTTTTCTCGAAGCCATAGCGGGCTTGAATCACGAGGAAACAACGCCGCAATGGGCTGCTCCACGGCTGACCAGAAGGGCCTTATCGCCACAGGTCGCAGGCCGCTCTCGGCTACGTTGCGCTTCCTTGCCAGAGGCTTAGTATGTCTGCGTCCTTACGCCTTGCCGAGAACAACCTGCTTGACGCGGAACCCGTCAATATCACCTTGACTGAGCACTAGAGAGCACCGGCCATGAGCATCATTTTTCGACAGCTTTTTGACGAGCAGAGCTTCACCTACACCTACCTGCTCGCCGATCCGCTCACCGCCGACGCCGTACTCATCGACACCGTGCGAGACCATTCCATCGCCTATTTGAGCCTGCTGCAGGAACTCGGTCTGGAACTGCGATGGGTACTTGAAACGCATGTACACGCCGATCACATCACGGCCGCCGCGTCGCTGCGCGAGACCACCGGTGCGCAGACGGTGACGGGCGCCGATGCCGGTGCCGAGTGCGCCGATCTCAAAGTCACGGCGAAAAGTATCATCCCCTTCGGCGAGCACCTCATTCGTGTCATTCCAACGCCCGGTCACACCGCCGGCTGTGTGAGCTACCGCTGGCGCGATCGCGTGTTCACCGGCGACGCGCTGCTCATCGACGGCTGCGGCCGTACAGATTTCCAGGGCGGCAGCGCGGCCACGCTGTACGACAGCATTACCCGCCACCTGTTTACCTTGCCGGACGAAACGCTGGTGTATCCGGCGCATGATTACAACGGGCGGCGGGTGTCATGCATCGGCCAGGAAAAAGCGATCAACTCGCGACTGGCAAACACCACGCGCGAGGACTTCATCGAAACGATGGCCAATCTCAAGCTGCCGCCGCCTCGCCGCATCGACACCGCGCTACCCGCCAATCAGGCATGCGGTAACACGATGGAACTGATTGATCTGCACGGCGTCTGAACCGCGATGACACCCACCCTTTACGATCAGATCGGCGGCGAAGACGGTCTGCGCAGGCTGGTCGACCGATTTTACGAGTTGATGAACACGCTGCCCGAAGCTTGGGACGTGCGCCGCCTGCACGCCGACGACCTGTCGAACTCGGCCGAGAAACTGTTCATGTTTCTTTCCGGCTGGCTTGGAGGCCCGCCACTGTTTGTTCAGCGTTTCGGGCATCCCCGGCTGCGTGCGCGTCACCTGCCTTTTTCAATCGGCGTCCGCGAGCGTGATCAGTGGATGCTATGCATGCGCGAGGCGATGACGGAGCAAATCGACGACGTGCAGCTGCGTACCGAGCTGCTCGGCGCACTCGGGGCGCTTGCGGACCACATGCGCAATCGTACCGAGTCTGGAACCGCGACGACCGTGTAACTGCGTTGCCGCTATAATCCGCGCCTATGAAATTCCTTTTCGATCTCCTGCCCGTCATCATGTTTTTCGGCGCCTACAAAGTCGCTGGCGTGTATGACATGGCGGCCGCCGAACTCGCCTCCGATTGGCTCGGCAAGAGTATTTCCGCCCAGCAGGCGCCAATTCTGATCGCCACGGCAGTCACCATTCTGGCCACCTTCATCCAGATCGCCGTCGTGTGGTTGAAACATCGCAAAGTAGACACCATGTTGTGGGTAAGCTTGGCCATCGTCACGCTGCTCGGCGGCGCCACGCTGATATTCAACAACCCGGTATTCATCAAGTGGAAACCCACTGCGGTGTATTGGCTGTTCGGGACCACGTTGATGATTTCGGCGTTGATTTTCAAAAAGAATCTGATTCGCGCCGTGCTTGAAGTACAAATGCATCTGCCCGCGCCGATCTGGGAACGCCTCAACGCCGCCTGGGCGGTGTTTTTTGCATTGATGGGCGTACTCAACCTCTATGTCGCGTTCAATTACCCCGAAACAACTTGGGTCAATTTCAAGCTCTTCGGCGGCACCGGCCTGATGCTATTGTTTGTGCTCGGGCAAGGGGTTTATCTGTCGCGCTACATGGAAGAAGAGTCATCATGATGTTTTACGTCCTGACCGGCGAAGACGCACCAGAATCGCTCGATGCACGCATGACGGCGCGCCCGGCGCACCTCGCTCGACTCAACGCGCTTTTGGACGAGGGCCGGCTGCTGCTTGCCGGGCCGTGCCCGGCAATCGACTCGCCCGACCCTGGCCCGGCCGGTTTCTCGGGTAGCCTCATCGTCGCGGAATTTGCCTCATTGGCTGACGCCGAAGCGTGGATGGCCGCCGACCCGTATGTCACCGAAGGCGTGTTCGCGCGCACCACCGTCAAACCGTTCAAGAAGGTATTGCCGTGAGCCAGGTTGCGTCACAGATCGAGGCCCGGTTGAGCGCAGCGCTGTCGCCGCAGTCGCTGCATATCGACGATGAATCGGCGTTGCATGCCGGCCACGCTGGGGCACGCGACGGCGGCGGGCATTTTCGTGTCGAGATCGTTGCCGACGCATTTTCCGGCAAGGGCACACTGGCTCGTCATCGGCTCGTTTACGACGCCGTCGGCGATCTCATGCCCGCTGCCATCCACGCGCTGGCCATCCGTGCCCTCGCACCCGAAGAACTTTGACTTACCGTCAGAACGTATTTCTGAAACTTATTTCTCAAACTTATTTTTAAATTTTCTGCCCAGAAGGAAGTGACTGAATGAACCTGTTTTCCAAGAAACTGCTCGTTGCACTGATCGCCGGTGTGGCCACTCAACTTGCCGTTGCCGCCAACCCGGTTGCGACGGTCGACGGCGAAGCCATCCCCCAGGCATACGCCGACGCCCTGCTCACCGAACAAGAAGCCAAAGGTACTGACGATTCCGAGCAATTGCGCGGCGCCGTGCGTGAAGAACTCGTCCGTCGCGAGATTCTCCGCCAGGCCGCCGTCAAGAAAGGCCTCGACAAGAAGCCGGAGGTCGAGACGCAGATGGAACTGGCCAAGCAAGCGGTGATCATTCGGGCCTATCTGCAAGATTTCGTCGCCAAGAACACGGTGACAGACGCGGACGTGCGCAAGACCTACGACGAGATGAAGACGCGCCTTGGAAACACCGAATACAAGGTGCGCCATATCCTTGTCGAAGACGAGGCAAACGCACGTGCGCTGATTGCCAAACTGGAAAAGGGCGAAAAGTTCGAAGCCCTGGCTAAAGCCAATTCAAAGGATCCCGGCTCGAAAGACAAAGGCGGCGAACTGGGTTGGAGCAATCCCGGCATGTATGTGCCGGCCTTCTCCGAAGCGATGGTGAAACTCAAGAAGGGCGAAATCACCAAGGAGCCGGTAAAGAGCAACTTCGGCTACCACATCATTGAGCTCGAAGACACGCGCCAGCTCGAGGCGCCCGATTTCGAGAAGCTGGCACCGCAGCTCAAACAGCGCATTCAGGCGCAACGCCTTGAGCAACACATCATGGAATTGCGCACCACCGCGAAGGTCGAGTAAGCGGCGTTAGCACGTAAAAAAGGGGAGCGATGATCGCTCCCCTTTTTTATCCTGACGATCATGGCCGCTGATGCCGCCACGCCCGACGATGAAAGAGGCCGGCGGCGAACGCCGTGGCGCGGGTTTCAACCCGCCACCCGCCGTCTCCAAGCCGTAGGGCCGGATGAATCCGGCCCTACGGCGTCGTCACACTGTGTTCTTCCACGTTATCGATGGAAACGAAAGCGCCCGGTCAAAAGGCGTCGTCTGCCAACGCCAGCACTCCGTCCGCACCGTTAACAATGGAATATGCGAGACCCGGTGCTTGTGACAAGACATAGTCCGCAAAGAAATGCGCGGT
>CBDTZF010000070.1:0-10411 GCA_965364825.1 uncultured Rhodocyclaceae bacterium
CCCACAAAGAAGCGCGCCGGCTGCCCCTGCGCGTCTTTCATCCAGAACACCTGCGCCAGACTCACAGTCTGGTCGTAGCCGGCGTTATGGAACACGCCGAGGATGACCGAGTAACTGTTGTTGTCGCGCAGCGAAACCGGTTTGGCCGCGCCGCTGATCTCGTTGCGCTCCGATTTGTAGTGGCCGAGCACATAGGAACGCAGCGTGCGCTCCTTGCTGTCCGCCCCCGCCGCCTTGTTGTAGGCGACGCGGTGCGCAGGCACCAGCAGCGTGGTGATGGCATCGACCAGGGTCGACTTGCCTGAGCCGATGTCGCCGGTGAGCAAACCGTTCTCGCCATCGAGTTGCAGCGTCCATACGCGGCCGTCGAAGGTGCCCCAGTTGAACACCTCCAGGCGGCTCAAGCGAAAGCCTGACAGCGTGTCGTCGGCGGTGAAATCCAGGCCGAGGGATTGCGGCTCATTCATCGCCTGCACCCTCCCCGGCCGACTTTGCGCCCGATATTACGTCGGTGAGTTGCGTCCGATAGACGCCCAGGCGCGCATCGAATTCGACCAACCATTGCGCATCCACAAAGGCTTTGAGAATGCGCCGCACTTCAAAACTGGCCGGACCGGTCGCGGCAGCGCCACGCGCGGGCTTGAGCTTGTGCAGAAAGCCCAGCTCGACCACCTTGTTGGTAGTGGTCTCGATCTGGTCGATCAGTCGGGCCTCGTTTGGGCCGTCAGGCAGAAAAACCCGCACCAGCTCGACGATCTCGTCGCGGCTCAGCACCAGCCGCGTATCGCCGCCACCGGCATCGAACTCGGCCAGCTTCTTGCGCAACAGCGCCAGCAGCAAACTGACCGGGAACGAAAGAGGCCGGCGCGCCACCAGCCGCGGCAGGCGCGGCGCCGGGTCGTCGTCGGCCGGCTCGCGACGGCTCTTAAGAAAGGCATAGCCTTCCGCCTCGTCGAGCATCAATTCCAGATTGAGCACCGCCGCGTAGTCGCGCACCCGCGCCTGCAGGTTCAGTAACGCGGCCCACAGCCGTTCGTCGCTGTCGCGGTAGAGCACGCGCTTGAGCAGGTTGATGAGCAGCACCGACAAATCGGCGGCGGGCGCCGGTGTGGGTGCGCTGTTTTCGTGGTCTTCGTCCATCACCCCGATAACCGGCATTTTCAAAGTGTGCTGTCGCGCCGCGGAAGCATGCTTCGAAATGTCCGATTCATTCCCTTGTTAATTTTCGCTCCGGGCAATCTCATCGACTTTCGGGCGAATTTGATTGATGTAACGCTTGTATTGAAGATAGCTCGCAATACCACCGGCACACCCGGCAGCAATTCCACTGAACCAGTACGCCTCAATATCAAATAGCTTCATTAATACGGCGCCTAGCGCCACGCCCACCAGGAAACTGAGTAGCAATGCAGTTGCAGCAGTGCGAAGCCATTTTCCGTTGGCGCCCCTGGACACAAACGTCTCATAGCGTGCACGTTCGAAAATCTCTTCCTGCTTCTTGCGCGGAAACGAAGACAGGATTGGATAGTGCTTTTCGATGTTGCCTATGCGCATTTTTGCCTCCGTTAGGTTCAACGCGTGCATCGGTCAGTTCGATCTTCTTCAGCGCAAAAATATCACCCGCGGCAGCCGCGCACTTCGGGTCAGTGCCAGACCGTCCGGCGCCACGGCCTGCCAGCGAATGTGCTCGACGGTGTCCTCATCGACCACGGTGCTGAACGCCTCGCTGCCCAGTTGCAGGTAGGCCACCAGCTCGGCCAGTCCGTGTTGCAGGGGCTGCGTTGTCACCAGTTCGTTTAAGGTGATTTGCGCGCTGTCCTGCAAGGCGTGGCGGATGTGGCGGGCGAGCCGCGCCTTGTCGACCACCACCTGTTCGAACAAGGCCGACGGGTCGATGTCCTCGTCGCCCGCCTGCAAGGCCAGATCGGCAATTACCGGCTTGATGGCGGGCGTGAACAAAGGGCGTTCCATCGCCAGTTCAACATCGGCGTTCGACTCGGCCATCTCCATCACCATGCCGACTGGCATGTCATTGCGCAGCGCCAGCGCCTTGCTTTCGATGCCGTGCAGGATGTCCATGATACGGCGGTTCTCCAGCCAGGCCTGATCGTCCAGAAAACGTCGCAGTTGTTGCGACAATTGTGCCACCGTGCGCTGCGTTTGCTCGCCGGCCTCCATCCAATCGTAATGAACGCGGCGCGTGCGGGCATCGGGGTGAAGGTCGGCCACCGCCGGCAGCGCCAGCACGCGCTCGAGCAGCGCGGTCAGTTCCTCCTGGCGGCGACTGGAGAGCAGAAAATCCCAGAAGGCGCGGAAGCTCTTGCCCTGGTCGGAATCGGCAATCGCGTCGCGTTCGCCCATGATCTCTTCGAGCAGCGCGCCCTTGCTGCCTTCCCACAAGGCGATGCGCTCGCGTACGCGGCGGTCGAGCTGGCGGAAGTTGTGCTCCACCTCGCGGAAGTCGGTCAGCAACTCGCGCGCGCCCTGCATGAACTGCTGAAAACGATCCTTGAGCGCGGTGTCGTCCAGCAGCGGCATGTCGCCCGCCACCACGCGCGCAATCTCGGCATCGATTTCGTCGCGCTTACGGTGCAGTTCGGCGATGCGTTTTTCCGGATCAGCCTCGCTGCCCTCACTCATCTGCTTGAGCAGGTCGAACAGCGTCAGCAGACGCGATTCGGTGCCAACGAACTGCCGCTCGCTCAGTTGCGCCAGCCAGGCAATCGCCTTCTCGGTCGCGGGGGTGAGGTCAAACTGCGCCTCGTCCGTACCCGGTCGATAGAACTTGCGCAGCCAACCCTTGTCGGGCGCCGCCCAGTCGTTCAGGTAGTCGGATGCCGATTTGGGAAACGCGCCGTCACCGAGTTGCTGACGCAGCGCGTACAACTGGTCGTCCAACGCCTCCACCAGATCCGCCGCCGCCATCACCCGCACATTGGGCACCACGAACACCCGCTGCAGAAAACTCGCCACCAGCGCCGCATGATCCGAACGCAACAGCCGCCATGCAGGGTGGTGTGTGCGGAGGGTGTCGAGGGTGGTGAAGTCGAGGCTCATGGCGCTTCATCCGCATGCGAGACAAACCACGCCGACGTTCCGGTGGGTCGGCCGGGTGGGTGCAACGAGACGACTACGGAATCGACAAAACGAAGCGCAGCATGCCCGGCATCCTCGGCGAGATGGTTAGCAACAGCGTCGTCGATATCGCGAACAGCTTGGGCATGCGGGACAATCGGTTTGGTCTTCACTCCTGAACGCCAGACTTCACCGTATTGCGAACGTAGTGGCGCAATCCGTCGAACCAGGCCGCGTCGACCGGCGTCGTGCACGCTGACGCCGCACCGGCAAGCAAGAGTTCTCGCAATCGCAGGCAGTCCCGATCCATGCGGATCAGCTCGCACACGTACTCGCTGCTGGTCGCGTAGCCGCTTTGGCTAACCTGTTCTTCGACAAAATCCTTGAGGGCATACGGCAAGAAAATATTCATCGTGCTCATGGTGCAAACTTAGGCGAATCGGCAAATTTCGGCAAGAATGCCGGGCGAATCTCTTGATGGCTTGGGGTGTGCGGTTCGCTCGGGCACTTTCTCAACCCCGGCCTATGGCTGTCACCGGGGCCATGGCCGTGCAGTGTGCACCAACGTTAGAATCCATACGGCATCGCTCTCAACTTCGTATACCAGCCGATAGCTCTCGTGAGGGATCAACTCGCGGGTGCCGGGAATCGTACCAGGGCGCCCGAGCAAGGGATTTTCTGCCAGCCGGGCCGCGGCTTGCGCGAACAGGTCGTCCATCCTGATGGCGGCCAGCGGGCTGTCCTGGCTGATGTAGTCGACTATATCGGCGCGGTCTTGCTCTGCTGAGGAAGCCCAGAAGACCCTCACGCGCTGGTGTCACCCACCTTGGCCAGCAGTTGCGCACGACGTGCGGCGAATCGGCCTTCGACATCCTCGTTGCTGGCGTATTCACCGGCGCGGATCTGTTCACGCCCCTCCGCCACCTTGCCTCGCAGGAACGCCTCGTACTCGCGCGCCTCACGCTGGCGCTGCACGAACTCTCGCATCAACTCACGCATTATTTGCGAGGCAGGGCGATGGCTGGCCTCGGCCTCAGCCATGAATTCGGCCCGCAGTTCCGGCTCCAGCTTCATTGTGAAAACAGCTTCTTTGGGCATGGTTGCGACTCCTGTTTTATCCTAGAAACGGTAGTTGGACAGGCACGAGTGTGCCGCTGGCGGGTCGTCTGACAAGGCGCGAGGATGACGCAGGTCAGGCCCCTGCCAGGACGAGTAACACAGGCAGACGACCCGCCAGTCCTGCAATCGGGCGTGTAGCGTGCTCACCCACCGGGTCAACACTGTCGAAGATAAAATTATCAATATAAACAATAAATTACAAACACCGACAAGCGGTCAACTGCCTTTTTTTGGCTTAATGTACTGAGAAAGTATATACGTCGTCAGTATCTCCGTCGATTTAGATTCTCATGGTGGGCGGGACCGAAGCGGTCTTCTATTGATCCGGCCAGATGACGTTTGAAGTTGGTCGCCAAGAGCGGCGTGAGTTTAGGATCTATCGGAGTTCAAACTTCACTTGGCCGGATCAATAGATCAGCGCTTATACGCAGGTTCAAGCGCGAAACCGGCCGCAAAAAAAAGGCCCGGAAACGCGTCCGGGCCCTTGGATTTTTTGGTGGAGCGGAGGAGGATCGAACTCCCGACCTTCGCATTGCGAACGCGACGCTCTCCCAGCTGAGCTACCGCCCCACACATGAAGCTGGAATTATAGTCCGGCGGTTTTGGCTTGGGAAGCACTGGACCAACACGCAAGCGGGATAAAGCGCGCGGCGCGGCGCGCAGCGGTGAAGAGGTTCGGGACTGACGCGGCGTGGGTGAATGCCGCTGCGAACCAGCCCCGCTTGACCGCGATGTCAGGCTTTTGCAGCCAGCGCCTTCTCAATCTTCTTGTCAGTCTTGTACTGGCCCAATGCATACACGGCCCAGATCGCGGCCGGGAGCCAACCAATCAGGGTGATCTGCAGAATCAGGCAGATGATGCCGGCAAATGGACGACCGATCGTGAAGAAGACAACGAACGGCAACAAGATAGCCAACAGAAGACGCATACGTTTCTCTCTCTCTCTCTCTTAAGAGCGGCAAGAAATCCAGACCTCGACGCGCCGCCAATCAACGAGGCCTGACAGTCCGATAGGCGAGAAAGCAAGCACCATACGACCCAGCCGGTCGACACCACAATCGCCCAATCAGCATATTATCAGCTCTCTTGATTAGGGTTGGTGGCGCTGGCCGCTGCACGCGTGAGGCGGTCGACGATGGCTTGCCAGGCGGGGGTTGCGGGCGGGGTTTCGACCAGTATTTGATGCGCACCGCACTGATCGAGCCAGCGCAGGTTGGCATACAGCCGGTGGGCGTAGGCGGCCGCCTCCCCTGGGGCGGTGCGCCATACTGAGCCGGCGGACGGTGCGTCATCAATGATCGTGCGCGCAAGCACGGCGATCGGCTGGCCGGCGCGGTGAGCGGCTTCGGCGGCGCGGTAGAGCGCGATGGTATCGAGCAGGCGCAGTGGGGTTTGTGGCGCGTAGTGCGCGGCCAGCGTGCCGGAGGCGCGTGGGGTGCCGTGGCCTTCGTCGCGAAGGTGCACCGTAACGCCAGCGACGCGCGCGATCTCGTCGATGCGGATGCGGCCGGGGCGCAGCAGCACGGGGGCTCCACGCGACAGGTCGATGATGGTGGATTCGATGCCCACTTCGCATTCGCCGCCGTCGAGCACGTGCTTGATCGCATCGCCGAGTTCTTCGCGCACATGCGCCGCGGTGGTCGGGCTGATGCGGCCGAAGCGGTTGGCCGAGGGCGCAGCGAGGCCGCCGTCGAAGGCGGTGAGCAGCGCGAGGGCGAGCGGATGGGCGGGCACGCGCAGGCCGATGGTGTCCTGCCCGCCGGTGACGACGTCGAGCACTTCGCGGTGGCGCTTGAGGATGAGCGTGAGCGGACCGGGCCAGAAGGCGGCGGCGAGCTGTCGGGCGAGCGGCGGGATGTCGCGCGCCCAGTCATCGAGGTGCGAGGCACTGGCCACATGAACGATCAGCGGGTGATCGGCGGGCCGGCCTTTGGTGGCGAAAATCCTGCGCACGGCTGCGGGATTGCGTGCGTCGCCGGCCAGGCCATAGACGGTTTCAGTGGGCAGGCCGATGAGCTCGCCCGCGCGCAATGCGATGAGCGCCTGTGCCAGCGCGGCGCGCGTTTCGACGGGTAGATCAGTCATCGACGATGCCGATGGCGCGGCGTGCGTCGAGCGCCACCTGCAGCGCGCGGTCGATATCGGTGTCGATGATGGTGAAATGCCCCATCTTGCGGCCGGTTCGGGCGTGGCGTTTTCCATAAAGGTGCAGGCGCAGATTGGGTACCGAGTAGAGCACTGACCAGTCGGGTTCGCGCGCCTGCGTGTCGCCGCTGCGATACCACAGGTCGCCGAGTAGATTCACCATTACCGCGGCGCTGCGCGCGCGCGGATCACCGAGCGGCAGACCGCACAGCGCGCGTACCTGTTGCGTGTACTGATCGGCCACGTTGGCGTCGAGCGTGGAGTGGCCGCTATTGTGCGGACGCGGAGCCATTTCATTCACGTACAGTTCGCCATCACAGATGAAGAATTCGACCCCCAGCGTGCCGACATACTCCAGCCGCGTGGCGATGTGCGCGGCGACTTCGCGCGCGCGCGCGGCGAGTGCTTCACTGACCCGCGCAGGCACGATCGAGACATCGAGAATGCCCTTCCGATGGCGGTTCTCGGCGAGCGGAAAGAGGCGCATTTCACCGCACGCTTCACGCGCCAGCACTACCGATACCTCGCGTTCCAGCGGCAGACGCTTTTCGAGCACGCAGGATTCGCCACCAGATTCGTTGTAGGCGCGAAGAGCTTCGGCGCTATCGCGCACAGTGCTCTGCCCCTTGCCGTCGTAGCCAAAGCGCGCCACCTTGAGAATCGCGGGAAACAGGTCATCCGGCAGATCCACCAGATCGTCCGCACTGCGCACCACGACGAACGGGCCATGCGGCAGGCCGTTGTCGGCAAGAAATGTCTTTTCCGCGATGCGGTTCTGGCACACCGCCACCGCCGCCGCGCCGGGGCGCACGAGGATGAACTTGGCTAGATAGTCGAGCGTGCCTGCGGGCACGTTTTCGAATTCGGTGGTGACGCCTGCACAGACTTCGGCCATTTGGTCGAGCGCAGCAAAATCTTCGTATTCGGCGATCAGATGGCGGTCGGCCACCCGCCCCGCCGGGCTGTTGGGGTCGGGGTCGAGCACCCACACCTGGTAGCCCATTTCGTGCGCGGCATGCACAAAAAAACGCCCGAGCTGCCCGCCACCGAGCATGCCAAGCGTGGCCGGCGGGAGGATGGCGTCGATCGGGTCGATGGCGTTCATTGCGCGGCTCAACGCGCCACGGGCGGGAGCGTCATGGCTAAAACCGAGTCGGTTTGCTGCGCGCGGAAAACCGCCAGTTGGTGGGCCAGCGCGGGGTCTTCATTGGCCAGCAGCGCGACCGCGAACAGCGCGGCATTGGCCGCCCCGGCTTCGCCGATGGCAAAGGTGGCAACCGGCACGCCCTTGGGCATCTGGACGATGGAGAGCAGCGAATCATGGCCGGACAGCGCCTTCGACTGCACCGGCACGCCGAGCACCGGCAGCGTGGTTTTTGCCGCCACCATGCCAGGCAGGTGCGCGGCACCGCCGGCACCGGCAATGATCGCCTTGAGGCCGCGACCGCGCGCAGCTTCGGCATACTCGAACATCAGGTCGGGGGTGCGATGGGCGGAGACCACGCGGGCTTCGAAAGCGACGCCGAAGTCTTCGAGCACACGCGCGGCCGCCTGCATGGTCGGCCAGTCGGAACTGGAGCCCATGATGATGCCGATCTGCACGCTCAGGTCCATCACCTACGCCTCCCGGCTTGCGGCGTAGCGCTCTGCCGCTTCGAGCGTGTTGGCAAGCAACATCGTGATCGTCATCGGCCCGACGCCGCCCGGCACCGGCGTGATCGCGCCGGCCACTTCACGCACCGCGTCAAAGTCGACGTCGCCACACAGCTTGCCCTCATCGGGCTGACCGGCGGGCACGTGGTTCATGCCGACATCGATCACCGCGGCACCCGGCTTAACCATATCGGCTGTGATGAAACGCGGACGGCCGATGGCGACGATGAGGATCTCGGCGCGGCGGGTGTGTGCGGCCAGATCGCGCGTTTTGGAGTGACACACGGTCACGGTGGCGCCCGCCTTGGTGAGCAGCATCGCCATTGGCTTGCCAACGATATTGGAGCGCCCGACGACGACCGCATCGGCGCCCGACACTTCGATTCCGCCTGCAGCGAGCAGTTTCATTACGCCATGCGGCGTGCACGGGAAGAAGGCGCGCTGGCCCTGCGACAGGCGACCGACATTTTGCGCGTGAAAACCGTCAACATCCTTGTCGACCGAGATCGCCCCAAGCATGGCGCGTTCGTCGAACTGCGGCGGCAACGGCAATTGCAGCAAAATACCGTCCACATTGGTGTCCGCATTGAGTTCCTCGATCTTGTCGAGCACGGTTTGCGGGTCGCTATCGGCAGCGTAGTCGATACGCTGCGAGCGAATGCCGGTATGTTCGCAGGCCGCCACCTTTTTGCGCACGTATACCGCCGAAGCCGGATTGTCACCGACGAGGATCACCACCAGGCACGGTGTGATACCGCGCGCCTTGAGCGCCGTGGCGCGCTGCGCCAGCGTGGTGCGGACATCAGCGGAGAGGGCATTGCCGTCGAGAATACGTGCGGACATCGAATTTGGCCTGCGGGAAAGCCGGCAATTCTATCGCAGGATCAGGGCGCTGTGCTCACCCGGCAGCCGCCTGGAGCGATGATGCTGCTCGCCGCCAGATCGACGTCCGCCCCTGGGTGGAACCGCGCCGGCTTCACCGGAGCGCCTGACGGACTCGCGCGAACACTTCATTAGTGGGTAAGAGCTGAGCTGAGCCGCTTTCGACCGCGACGATGCGTCTGCGCAACTCCGCGTCCCACGCTGCGTCGACCTCGGGGTCGATGTCGCCCTCAAGGGAGGCAAGTAGCTCTTCTGCAAGGCGCGCTCGATCCTCGGAAGAATGTTCACGTGCGCGCTGCGTTAGTTCTGCAATGAATTTGAACATGAGTCCCTCCGATGAGGCCGCTACATCTTTCGCCGATATGCACCGGGGCCACTGCGTGCAAGCCTTCTGGCGCCTGACGAATAAGGCTACCGCTAGTCACCGCTGCGTTCCCAGTCTTCCGCAGTGAGCCGCTCGACCGCGGCGTTGTAGCGCGCTTGCAGGGTAGCGCCAACGTCCTCGTCTTTGGTATTCGCCGCTTCGAAGATTTGTTCGGCGACGACCGAACCTACCGCGTGCAGCGCGTCGTGGCGCGACAGACCTTGCTTCATGAGGCGCGCCATTGCACGAACAACGGGCTCCAGCCCTTCTGCGATTTGTGTCTCCACGACTGCATGGAAGGCCGCGTGGGCCGTGACGCTCGGAAGCTTCACTCGCGCGGCCCGGTGATACGCTTCCGCGAGCTCAATTCGACTTAGCTCGTCAAGCGCGAGCCACTCGGCGGGATCGGGTTGAATTTTGGGGTCGTAGTGTGTCACGGCGGCTCCAGGTGACGGCTAACGCTTGATCTGCGCTGTACTTGCCCGGACCGGCGGTTCTTGGCGAAACCGAGGTTCGGGCGGCTTGGCAAGCGTCGGCTCCAGTGAAGTGTTGGACCTCAATGGCGAGTACTCGGCGGCTACAGCCAGCAACGCCTTCGGATTCATGCGAGCAATAGCCAGCAAAGTTCTCGCGGCACCACTCGGTTGCTTCCGGCCCTGCTCCCAACGTTGGAGCGTACGAATCGAGACGCCAAGTAACGCAGCAAACCGGGACTGCGACAACCCGGTTATCTCGCGCGATTCGAGTGCTGGCGAGTAAACTACGTTGCCCTTGCCTGCTTTCATTTCACGCACCGACTGCAACAAGTCCGCCGCTAGATCGCGTTGTGACCCGAACTCTCCAAGCTCCGGTTCGGATAGGAGTTTAGTCTTCTTCGAGGGCACGACGAATTTCCTTCAGTATGGCGCCAGCTACTTGCCTGTCCTGGACTTGGCGTAGACGGTCATCAATACGATGTCGCCTCAGCGTTCTTGACGAAATAAATGACGCGCACTCCGCCGGATTTCCCAACACCTGCGCGACGCCACCGGACCTTTCAAATGCCACCCGAGCATGGCGCAACATATTTAGGGCCGGGTTCAGCCGGCCATCGGTGCCTCGTCGGGCGTCGTGACGGGCTAAACCCGGCCTTACATATGTTGCGCTGCACCTCCAAGCGACATGGTTGTCGG
>CBDTZF010000071.1:0-10345 GCA_965364825.1 uncultured Rhodocyclaceae bacterium
GGGCACTCCAGCGAGATCTTCGTTGTCTCCCGGTTGCTCGCCGATGAGCATTACCTGGGCCGGTACTGGTCCGACGCCAAATACGGTCTGCGTTGCAGACTTCCACAAATCACAGTTACGACAGTTTTGTGCCGCCAGAGCCAAGTGTTGAATCGACCCCGCGTCGCTTTGTTGTATTGCCTTATCCAGCAAGCGCGATGGAGATGCAGGTCGCGGACCACATTGCAGTCGCTCTTCTGATTTGGCGCATTCCGCCATATCTGCGACCCGTTTATCGGCGCTACGAATCAACTCCGGGATAAGATGCGCCTCTGGCAGATTCTTCCAATATTTCTGCGGCATTTCCGTCATCATGGCGCGTATCTTCACCCGCGCGGGATTAAATATACTGCGATAATAACAGCGCCAGATATCCTCCACGGTATCAACCGCCGGTGCAGCCATCTTGTCAGCGCCTTCGCTGAACCAAACGTCACCGCTACCTTCCCAATGCGCGCAGCGGTTTGGGGTCAGAATTGACCAGCGCATATTGGTGAAGCGACGCTGAAAAAACGCGGCTATATATTCGACGATATGGTGCTCCGGTTCAAACCAGGCAACATAGCGTTGCTCGCCATCCTCCAGATCCAACTCGCGAAAGCGCACGAATGCTTTCATTTTATGCACATCGCGACTCACCGCTTTAGCATATTTTCGTAACCGTGCAACCTGCTGCTCTCCGCCGAGCTGCAAGAGATGCCGTTCGTCATGCGTCAATCGCCACAGTATCTGATACAGCAGCGCCCATCGGTCGTCGCTTGAATGGCAGCTTGCAGCGTGTGCCTGCGTCATAAATGATTTCGGTACGCGAATCGCAGCGTTGCTGGACGCCACGCTAGCTCGATCCTCGGTTTCATCTGGTTGCCACCAAATGCGTTGCGGCGACTGTTCTTCCGCCAACAGGCGTCGTGCGTGCTTTCGCCAGCTTTTAAACTCGGGATAAAAACGTACTGCGGTTAGCGCAGCGGTTTCGGCGTTCTCGAAGAGGGAGTGCTGCGTCATGCTGATTAGAGCAGCGACAGCTGCTCCATGGGCTGAATGTAACGTGAACGTAGCCGATCGCTGTCTAGCTCAGTGAGTGAGGGATGATGGTTCGCGCAAATGATAAAGGGCATCGCCTTCTTGACCCCGGCTCGTAACGCGACAAGGTCCTCCAGACGGACTTTTTTCAGCCTGCGAATCTGCAACACGCGATTGACGCTTTTGACACCGAGACCAGGTACGCGTAATAGCCGCTCGCGTGCATCGCGATTCAAATCCACGGGAAAATAGCTACGATTGGCGAGCGCCCAACCCAGTTTGGGATCTACCTCCAGCGACAGCATACCCTCGGCCGTGCCGGATACGGCATGCTGGGCTATCTCATCAACTGAATATCCATAGAAACGTAGCAGCCAGTCGGCTTGATACAGACGATGCTCCCGCAGTAACGGGGGTTGCTGCACCGGCAGCCGTGTGGACGCATCCGGGATCGGGCTAAAAGCGGAGTAATAGACACGGCGCAGTGCGTATCCGGCATACAGTGTCGCTGCAGTTTGCAGAATCTGCGCGTCGGTCGAAGGTTCCGCGCCGACAATAATCTGAGTTGACTGACCGGCCGGCGCGAAGGGTGGTGGCTTAAGTTTACCCGTGCGACGCGGTTGGCGTTGGTAGGCTTTCTGGTCGGCTATGGACTCCTCCCGCCGGGACCGAATGCGCGCCATGGAAAGCTTTATCGTTCGTTGGTCTTTCTCCGGCGCCAAAACCGCTAGAGCTTGTTGTGTGGGCAGCTCAATATTAATACTCAGCCGGTCTGCATAGCGGCCTGCCGCTGCCAGCAATTCGCCGTCGGCGTCGGGAATGGTTTTCAGATGAATATAGCCGCGGAAATCATGATCCACACGCAAACGGCGTGCGACCTCAACCAACTGCTCCATCGTGTAGTCGGCGTTACGGATAACGCCTGAACTAAGGAACAAGCCCTCGATATAATTCCGCTTGTAAAAATCCAGCGTCAGCTGAACCACTTCGTCAACCGTAAAGCGAGCACGTTGTACGCTGGAAGAGTTGCGGTTAATGCAGTAGCTGCATTCGTAGATACAAAAGTTTGTAAATAAGATTTTCAGCAGCGAAATGCAGCGGCCATCAGGCGCGTAGGAGTGGCAAATGCCCATGCCCTCGGTAGAGCCTATACCACGACCTGTTGCGGAGCTTTTAGTTTGACTGCCACTTGATGCACACGATGCATCGTATTTGGCAGCGTCAGCTAGAATCGCCAGTTTATCGACAAGTTCCATACTCGGCAGTGTACCGGATTGTTTTATCTCTGACGTTGTAATCGATTTGCAGAAATCGGAGCCGATCGGCACCCACGACAAGGCCGACAAGAAGACACTAGGGGCACGTCTTGAAATAGACCTTTTCCGATCTGACCTCAATCGCGTGACCGTTCCCGCGGGCGCGGTATCGCAGACGACTGCCGGTAACGCGTCCGCGGGGGCGGCCCGTAATCATTCTTGACGACCGATCAATCCACGCATGCGCGTCTGCGCTCAACGCGATCAGGAGTCATCAACCGCGGTCCGCTCACAACACAATCGAAGCCAGTCCCAGAAACGCAAAAAAGCCGACGACGTCGGTCACGGTGGTGAGAATCACGCCGCCGGCCAGTGCCGGGTCGATGCCGGCGCGATTGAGCACCAGCGGAACGACCAGTCCGGCGAGCGCGGCGAAGAGCAGGTTGATGAGGATCGCCGCACCGATGACGCCGCCGATCTCCCAGTTGCCGAACCACAGCACGGCGAGCAGCGCGACGACCGCCGCCCACAGCAGACCGTTGAGCATGGCAATGCCCATCTCCTTACCAAGCAGGGCACGCGCGTTGCTGCCTTGCACCTGGTGGAGCGCGATACCGCGAATCACCAAAGTCAGCGTCTGGCTACCGGCGATGCCGCCCATGCTGGCGACGATCGGCATCAGCACGGCGAGCGCGACAACGCGTTCAAGCGTGGTCTGGAACAGACCGATCACCCAAGCGGCGAGGAACGCGGTGGCCAGATTGATGCCGAGCCACACCGCGCGGCGGCGCGAGCTGGTCAGCACCGGTGCGAAAATGTCGGCTTCTTCGTCGAGGCCGGCCATCTGCATGATGGCGCGCTCCGAACTCTCGCGGATCAGGTCGACCACATCATCGACGGTGATCCGGCCCAGCAGCCGATGCCCTTCATCCACCACCGGCGCCGAGAGCATGTCGAGATCCTGAAACAGGCGGGCGACTTCGTCGGCGGGGGTGTCAACCGGAATCGCCGGCAGTTCGGTGTCCATGACCTCGGCGACCTTGCGCTCGGGCGCTTCGGTGACCAGCGTACGCAGTCGCAATACGCCCTGGAAAATGCCCTTGCGATCGACCACCATCAGCTTGTCGGTTTGCACTGGTAGCGACTTGATGAGGCGCAGGTAGCTAAGCACGGTTTGCAGGCGCACGTCAGGCCGAATCTCGATCTGGTCGGCGTTCATCAGGCCACCGGCTGAATCCTCCGCGTAGGAGAGCATCGACTCGAGCTTCTCGCGGCGGCGTCCATCAGTGGCCTTCATGAGTTGCAGGCCGTGTTCGTCAGGGAGCGCCTGAATCAGGTCGACGAGGTCATCGAGATCGAGCTTTTGCGCTGCAACGATCAGGTCTTCGGGGTCCATCTCCTGCGCCAACGCAGCGCAGATTTCGTCGTGCAAAAAGGTCAACACCTTGGGGGCGCGATCGCTGTCGACCATGCTCCAGGCGTCGCTGCGTTCATCGTGCGGCAGCGATTCGAGCAGGCCGGCGACCTTGGCCGGATGCATGCCGCGCAGGATCTTGCTGACCCGCTTAAGTTTGCCCAGTGCAAGCGCCTGGCGCACATCGCGAATCTGGGTGGCGGGGCTTTGCTCCTCGCCGGCGTCGCTCGCCTGCTCGGCGGCAGCGTCCTCGCTGGTATCGCGGTGCAGCCGTCGGGCGAGTTCCGGCTTCAGATGATGAAGAATACGGGCTTCGTGCGCGGGGTCGACCTGCTGCCATACGGCCAGCCGCTGTTCTTCGTCGAAGCCTTCAATCAGCGCAGCGATCTTGGCCGGGTGCATGTGCCGCAGTCTCTTGCGCACGCGTTTGTACTTGCCGGCCGCCAGCGCTTCGAGGATCGGCGCGGTCTCGGTGCCTGCGATGTGCGCGGCTGGATCATCTGTCATTGCTGCCTGCTTTCCATTGGTGGTGTTACTCGTGCTTTTTTTCTTTGCGCCCTTGTCGTGCTGCGCGAAACGATGCGCAGGCGAGGCGAGAGGTTTATTTTTGCACGGTCTTGTGCGCGCACAGCAAATCATCTGATGTGAACGCGCCGCCGACTGTCGGTTGGCCCCGTTCATGTCGCCGCGCGGCGCTGAAATCAACACCCGGGTGAACTATGATTGACTGTCGTTAGCCGCCACCCGGAGACTCCCCTGGGCGCTTTGGAACCCGGTCGTGTCAATTTGCAGGTCGGCACCCGCAAGGGCGCCTTTGTTGTTCATGGCGATGGCGGGCGCGGGACTTCTCGACTCGCCTGCCGAAGTCACAATCGTCGCCGCGCTCAGCGGCGGGTGAACGGCCAGGGTTTGACATGACCGTTCAGCTCAATCACACCATCGTCGCCGCCCGCGACGCCAAAGCCTCTGCGACCTTCCTCACTGAAATCCTCGGTCTGTCGCCGCCCGTCCACTTCGGCCCGTTTCAGGTGGTGGAACTCGACAATGGCGTGAGTCTGGATTTCATCGACACCGACGAAGACTTCAACGTCGAGCACTATGCCTTCCTCATCAGCGAAGCCGAATTCGACGAAATCTTCGCCCGCATACGTGATCGTGGAGTGAGCTACTGGGCCGACCCACGGCGCGCCCGGCCCAGCGAGATCAATCATCGCGACGGCGGTCGCGGGGTCTATTTCGAAGACCCGAACGGGCATTTTCTGGAGATTCTCACGCGACCGTATGGCAGCGGCAGGTGAGGCTCGCGCGCGTTACGCATGGGGTGGGTTACGCGGACGAAACCTCGCCCGTGGATCGCGTGTCTGACAAATGTTGTGAGTGCGTTTTAGGGCGTACGGCGGAAAAGCGCAGCGCCTTCCGCCGCATGGCGTTCCTTGCTGGCGCAGGCGGCGGATGACGCTTCGCTCATCTGCTCGACATGGTGTTGTAGCGATATTCGCCACGCCGCGCGTTCAAATGCAAAGCGAGGACAGAACCGATGACCGATCGCCGCAAGATGATGACCGCGCTCGGCGCCGGCCTGCTGCTTGGCGGCGGCGCGCTGCGCAGCTTTGCGCGTAAACAGCGGCGCACGCACTGTGGCCTCACCGGCGTGGCGACCGCCGGTCCGTTTTATGTCAGCAACGCGCCGGACACTGCGGAGATCAACCTGTTGGGCGCGCCCGGTGTGTCGATGCGCGTCGCCGGCATTGTGCTCGGCGGGGCGGACGGGATGACACCGCTGGCCGGGGCGCGTGTCGAACTGTGGCATGCAGACAGCGAGGGGCGCTATCACCCCGAAAGCAACGGCGACATCTCTCGCTACCGTGCGGAGGACGTGAATTTGCGCGGGCAGGTCGTCGCCGATGCGGAGGGCCGCTTCGCCTTCACCAGCATCGTTCCCGGTCGCTATGGTCCGCGCCGTCGCCACCTACACTGGCGGCTTGTCGCGGATGGCCACCCGCCGCTGGTGACGCAGACTTACTGGCTGGATGAAAAGGGCACTGATATGGAACGCCGCGATGGCGTCGACCGCAGTCCGGAAGAATGCCGCTGGGTCGAATTCAGGCGCGAGGGCGATGCCGCCGTCGGCGACGTGATTTTCGTGCTTGCGCCTGCTGCCTGAAGTGCGCGATTGGCTGCCTCGCACGCGACGGCAAGATGATTCATGGTCACCGCGAGCTTCCGCTTCTACGAAGAACTGAACGACTTCCTTGCCCCGGCCTTGCGGGGGCGAGCGTTCTGGCGCCCGTGCGCGGCGGACGCCACCGTCAAGCACATCATCGAGGCGCTCGGTGTGCCGCATACCGAGGTCGAACTGATTCTGGTGAATGGCGAATCGGTCGGCTTCGATCAGCGGCTGGGCGAGGGCGACCGGGTGTCCGTGTATCCGGTATTCGAAGCGCTCGACATCACGCCCTTGCTGCGTGTGCGTGCGCAGCCCTTGCGCGTCACCCGCTTCATTGCCGACGCCCACCTCGGCGCGCTGGCGCGACTACTGCGCATGCTCGGTTTCGATACCCGCTTCGACAACCCGATCGACGATGGCGAGGTCGAACGCATCGCCGCCGCCGAGCGGCGCATCGTGCTGACCCGCGATCGCGAATTGCTGATGCGACGCACGATCACCCACGGCTGCTATGTGCGCGCACAGGCGCCGAAGGCGCAATGCCGCGAGATCGTGACGCGGCTCGATTTGTGCCGGCAGGCGAGACCGCTGTCGCGCTGTCTGGCCTGCAACGCGCCGCTGCAGCCGCTGGCGCGCGAAATCGCGATCACCCGCGTGCCGCCGGCCGTCGCCGCGCGCCACTCCCGGTTTTCGATCTGCACCGGCTGCGATCGCGTGTATTGGGAGGGCTCGCACTGGCAGCACATGCGCGCACAGGTTGCCACGCTGCTCGCCGAGGCGCCGGGTGACTGACCCGAGCGGCCGAGGACAATCACGGCGCCTGTTTTCGTTCAGCGTGCGAAGCCGCTCAGGCAGCCGCCACCACCGAGATCTCGACCAGCAGATGCGCCGACGCAAGCCGCGCCTCGACCGTGGCGCGCGCAGGCGCCGCATCGGCCGGCAGCCAGGCTTCCCACGCCGCATTCATGGCGGCGAAATCGGCCATGTCCTTGAGGTAAATGGTGACGGAGAGAATGCGGCTGCGTTCGGTGCCGGCCTCGGTCAGCAACCGGTCGACGCGCGACAGCATTTCGTTGGTCTGCGCGGTGACATCATCCAACCCGTCGACGCCGCCGGCGGTCTGCCCGCACAGGTAGACAAGGCCGCCGTAACGGACGATTTTCGACATGCGCGGGCCGGTGTGGAAGCGCTCAATTTCAGACATCATCACTCCTTGGTGGTTGGCGTCAGGAAGCTTAACCCGCTTTGCTTCCATAATTCATTGACGCGTGCCGATGCGCACTGGCCGGATGCGCCGGCTTATCGGTCGCCCGGCGCGAAAGCCTTGCAACCCGAGGTCTGCGCGCTCATGCTTTCCGCTATACCCCGCCCGGGGTGGCCGAAAAGCGAGACCGCCGTGAAGCTCATCGCCTCACTGACTAGCCCTTACGCCCGCAAGATTCGCGTCATCCTCGCGGAGAAAAATCTGCCCTTCGAGCTCGAAGTGGACATCCCGTGGAGCGCGGACACTCGCGTGCCGCAGCTCAATCCGCTGGGCAAGGTGCCGGTGCTGCTCGCCGACGACGGGCGCGCGTGGTTTGATTCGCCGGTGATTGCCGAATATCTCGACATCCTCGGTGTCGCCCCGCAGATGATTCCCGCCGATCGCAAGGCGGCGCTGCCGGTGCGCCAGACCGAGGCGTTGGCCGACGGCATCACCGATGCGGCGGTCGCCGCTTTCCTCGAAAACAACCGGCCCGAAGCACAGCGCAGCGAGGCCACGCTGGCGCGTCAGCACGACAAGATCGAGCGCGCCTTGAGCCTGCTGGCTGATCGTATCGTGGCGCGGGACGGCCTCAATGGCGAGACGATTTCACTCGGCGATGTGGCCGCCGGCTGTGCCTTGGGCTATCTGGATTTGCGTCACCCGGCGCTCGACTGGCGCCAGAAGGAGCCGCGTCTGACGGGTTACGGGGAAACCATGTTGGCGCGGCCGAGCTTTGTGTCGACTGAGCCGCCGGCGGGGTAGTGGGCGCGTCGCGGGAGTCGCGACCCGGCCAGTCACTGTCCGCCGTTCGCCCCAAGTTCTACCTTGGCGCAGGTTATTCAACGCGCCCGTAGAACGTTAATCGCGCCGACTCCGAAAGTGAAATACCTGCTTCCGCGTTGTATGCAAAAACCACCAGCATTCGTGCGCGGTCACCGACGGATGGCGTTACACGATGCATTGAGTTTCGCCCTCGAAACATGACGAGCGTTCCCGGATCCATGTCAAGTTCCTTCGGCGAAATTTCGCCATCCAGAACTTTTTCCGACGCTTCATAGTTCAACTGCCCGGCGTCGGCATCGCGAACGTCTTTCACATATTCGAAGTCGCCACCGCTTTCGGGCTTCTGGACCAACAACGTGATGGCAAAAGACGAATTATCGAAGTGCCACCCGAGCTCCTGCCCCGCGCCTGCATAGTGCACATTGATTGACGACAGCGCATCGGCGTAGGGGTGCAGCTCGACCTCGCCGAGTACCGCGCACAAAAAAGCCTGGAACTCAGGCGCGCCGTATAGCACGCGGAGCACAGAATCGGCGGGAATCTGGTCGTCCGTAATACAGCCTTTCGAGGACGAGATCAGTCGATTGCGAGGATGCTCCGGCGGATAGTCGGGGTCGGGTGGGGCAAGGTAGATGTTGTGGTCATCGACCGTAAAATACGCAAGGTGCTTCTGGCGTTCGCCCTCGGATTGAACGATGTCGACCGCATCCGGCGTAAGGAACCGGCGAAGTACCAACGCGCCGTTTTCGTCCAGCGTTTGCTTGCATTTGGCCTGAAAGCTGTGGGTTGATATTGGAAACGCTTCCAGGTTTACGACAGCGGACAACGATCGGGTCATCTCATGCGTGCCTTGCTTATTAATGGACAGGGCCACGGATAGACATGCTCGCGCGGGCACCTCAAGACAACCTCCTCGACACCGAATCATTCGCGTCTTTGCGCGGCCGTCCCGACCGGCCCGGTGTTACGCGCCGCCCGACAGCGGCTTCGATCCGCTTCAGAAATCGGGCATTGCCGAGCGCATAGTTCCCGTTTGTGGCCCGACGAATCTGGTTGACCATATCCACATCAAGCGCGTACCGAAACAAATCGCGGTATGCCGCCCGCCGTTGTTCGACGTTTTTACCCAGCGCGGTGTACACCGCGTGGGTTTTGAGTCGCTTGTCTTTCTCACCTTGCGCATTGCCACGGTAGCTTGACCAGCGGTAATCGGCCGGATGCGCAACGATTTGCGCCCGTACCGGATTCAGTTCGACGTACCGGTAGCACGACAGCAGATAATCTTGCGCTTGCATCAAGCACGAGCGAAATCGCCCCTCCCACAGCGTGCCGCTGCGCTCATAGGTTCGGTTGACATACTGCACGTAGCGCTGACCGAGGCGCTTCATCAACTCCCCGGCCGAGTCGTTGCCGCGCGGGGTCAGCAGCAGATGCACATGGTTGGTCATCAGGCAGTAGGCGTGAATGGCGCACCCGCTTTCCCTGGCGTATTCACCGAGCCATTGAAGGTAGGCAAGATAGTCCTCGTCGGCAAAAAAACACGCCTGGCGGTTGTTGCCGCGCTGAATGATGTGCATCGGAACGCCGCCAAGCGTGATACGTGGGCGTCGTGGCATTGTCAGATCCGTCGTATCTGAAAGAAGACGTGAGTGTATCGCGAACCGTGGTCTGTCCCTTTAGTGTTGCTCACGTATCTCGCGCGCGCCGACCATTCTGAGTTTGAGACGCACGTCGACAATGCCATCGCAACTTCCGGCCGCGGCGGAACCAGGCGTGGGGGCCACCTGTCAGATGAACAGGACACCAGACGAGTGGCGTCATTGAACCGTCTTGATATTGAAACGATCCGGAATGATCCTAGAAACGGCAGTTGGACGCGCCCGAGTGTGCGGCTGGCGGGTTGTCTGGCAAGGCGAGAGGAGGACGCAGGAGCGGCCCCTGCTACGACGAGCAACACCGGCAGGCGGCCCGCCAGTCGTGCAATCGGGCGTGTAGCGTACTCACCCAAAGGGTGAGCTTGGTCGAAGGTAAAAACTTCAATGCAATCAATATTTTCATCAGAACGACAAGCGGTCAACTGCCGTTTTTAGGATGATGAATGGAATGGGGGAAATGATGGGCGGGATGGGCATTCTGGGCCTGCTCATCACTGCCGTGCTGATCCTTCTTGCCGCGGCGCTCATCAAATATCTGTTCTTCAACAAGCGAAACTGACCGTCCACGCACGACGGCCGATACGGTCACTCGTGTGGCGCCTTTCGTTTGGCATGCACGGACGCGATTCATCGCTCACGCCGAGTTGGGCCGCCCCTCGTGTTTGACCGCCTTCATGACTCGCCGAGACCGTATCTTCCGCGTGTAAATGTTGGTCGCGTCATGAAATAAGCAAACACGTGCACGTTGGGCTGACACGCGGCAGT
>CBDTZF010000072.1:0-10160 GCA_965364825.1 uncultured Rhodocyclaceae bacterium
CTCGCGCCGGTCTTTTTGCTGTCCCGCCATGTGCGCTATTCGCCGCTATCGTTTCACCTCTCGTTCTGGACCGGCATGGCACTCGGCGTGCTACTTGCCTTGGGCGCCCTACCGGCGAGTTGGGCGATCGGCGAGGGCAAATACGCCATGTTGCTGGGCACCAACCTCTACGGTCTGCTGATGTGCACCGCCGGTTTCCTGGTGCCGCTCGCCTTCGGCCACCGTCGCAGCGCCGCCGCCAGCACCGCTTGAATACGCCAGGCCGCATCATGGCCCGTGACCGCACGTCAGCGTTCGTGTCGCATTTCACACGCATCACGTCAGGCCTGGATTACGCCCTGGGCATTACGTCCCAGGCCACCCGCAAACGCGCCAGGATTCACTACTCAAGCGGCACCCCGTCACGAAGCTCCCTCACGCAACGCTCAATCATGCATCGGCACATTCGATAATTTGGACAGAGCCTCGAACTGCGAGGCAGATGGTTTCCGGAGTCCGACGTCATGACCTTTTGGCCGCTTCCCCGCCAACGCCAGCCCGAGTTGAAGAACGCTCGCGCCACCCTGAGCACCCTGCTGATGATGGCAAGCACGATCGAATCGCGCGACCCCTTCACCGGCGGTCATTTGTGGCGCGTTTCGCGCTTCGCCGAGATGCTCGCCCGCCGCGCCGGCATGGGTGCGGTAGACGTTCATCGCATCGCCATCGGCGGCTTTCTGCATGATCTGGGCAAGATCGCCGTTCCCGAATCCATCCTGTGCAAGCGAACCGCGCTCGACGAAGATGAGCGCGACATCATGCGCACCCACCCCGATGTCGGCGCACGCTTGCTGGCGAGCCACCCGCTGGCGAGCCTCGCGCAGGACGCCGTGCGCTTCCACCACGAACGGCCCGACGGCACCGGCTACCCGCAAGGGCTGCGTGGCGACGAGATTCCCCGCGACGCCCGTATCGTCGCGATCTGCGAAGCCTTCGACACGATGACGAGCGCGCGCCCGTATCGCAAGGCGATACCGATCGCCGCTGCGCTGACCGTCATCCGCGACAATCTGGGCACGCAATTCGACACCCGCCTTGGCGAGCATTTTCTCGCCCTTGCAGACACCGGCATGTTCAAACACATCGTCGGCCACAGCGACGACGGCACACCGTTACAGCATTGTGCGATGTGCGGCCCCACGCTCGTCGCACGCCGCGAGCAGCGCGCCGGCGATCTGCTCCACTGTCGCAACTGTGGCGGGGAATATGTGCTCGCGACCGCAATCAACGGCACGCTCGAAGCCCGGCAAACCGGGCGCGTCGCCACCGCCCGCGATCTCGAACCGGCGCCGGACATGGCACTGATCGGACGTTTCATCGAGAACACGGTGCGCGCTGCCATGCTCAGCGAGCTCGCTCAAGCCGCCTGAAACTCGCCGCCTCGCGGGTTATACTTTGGGCCTTCCTGGCTTGCCAATACAGCGCGGGTCAACAGCAAATCCAACAACTTGACCAGCGAGGCTTGCATGAATTTGACCGTTTATCTTTCCGGCGAGATCCACACCGACTGGCGCGAACAGATCATGGAAGGCGCCAAGACGCAGGGTCTGCCGGTGAGCTTCACGTCGGCCGTCACCAACCACGAAAAGAGCGACGCCGCCGGCGACGTGCTCGGCGCCGAAAGCAACCCGTTCTGGCGCGATCACAAGTCGTCGAAGGTCAACGCCATCCGCACCAAGACCCTGCTCGAACAATGCGATCTCGCCGTCGTGCGCTTCGGCGACAAGTACAAACAATGGAACGCCGCGTTCGACGCCGGTTACTGCGCGGCCTTGGGCACGCCCTACATCACGCTGCATGCGGAAGACATCATTCACCCGCTCAAGGAGGTGGACGGCTCGGCGATCGCCTGGGCGCAAACACCCGCGCAGATCGTCGAAATCCTGAAGTACCTCACGACCGCACAGTAGAGCGGACGCCCACAAAAAAGCCCGGCGACATCGCCGGGCCTTTTTTGTGCTGAGTGCGCTACGCTCAGTGCGGCGCTCCGCCGCGACGGATTTCCTTGTGGCGGAAACAGATGCGCGCCTTGGTCAAATCGTAAGGCGACATTTCGAGGGTGACGCGATCACCGGCAAGGATACGAATGCGGAACTTGCGCATCTTGCCCGACGCATAGGCGGCGACGTCCATGCCGTTGTCGAGTTTGACGAGAAAGCGCGCATCACGCAGCACTTCCTCGACGACACCTTCAAACTGAATCAGATCTTCTTTAGCCATGAATTCTTTCTCCTGAATAACTTTTCATGCGGTCACGGCGCGCAATGGCGCAGCACGATGAGCGCAGGCGCGCCGTAAAACCACGGACACGCGAAATAATGCGTTTGCTGGCGGCAGAAATGCCGACCATGCTGACGGGTTGGCCCGACGTTTGAACTTTGCACAATGCGGCAGGCGTCAGGCGCCGGCACAAACGGAGGCGCCTGACGCGCCTTGTTGAATCTGCAGCTCGGCGCGGAGAACGCCCCAAAGACTGCCATAAGACGCGCATTCTACTGGATATTGGTGCGTGGCACAAAACAGTATTCAGGGTGAAGAGCGTGAGTACAACGCGCAAAGTGTCAGGTTTTCGGCCCCTATGCGGTCTGTTTGATCACATGCGCCGAACCCGAGCGCGCAGCATGACCTCGACACGACACTTACGATCCGCGGAGCGCCACCCGATCATGAACAAGAAAAAACTCGGACTTGTTGTCCTCCTTCTCGTCCTCGTGGCGAGCTATTTCATCTTCGACCTCGGTCGTTTTTTCAGCCTCGACTACTTCAAGAGCCAGCAAGCTGCGATCGAGACATACCGCGCAGCCAATCCGTGGTCGACGGCGGGTATCTTTTTTGGCATTTATGTCGCGGTCACCGCCCTGTCCGTCCCCGGCGCAGCCGTAATGACGCTGATCGCGGGCGCGATCTTCGGCCTCTGGTGGGGGCTGCTGATCGTCTCCTTCGCCGCCTCCATCGGCGCCACACTGGCCTTTCTGGTGTCCCGCTTCCTGCTGCGCGACTGGGTGCAAAGCCGCTTCGGCGGCCGGCTCAAGGCGATCAACAAAGGCGTTGAACGCGAAGGCGGTTTTTACCTTTTCACGCTGCGCCTGGTACCCGCCTTTCCTTTTTTCGTCATCAACCTGCTAATGGGGCTGACGCCGATCCGCGCCACCACCTTTTATTGGGTCAGCCAGATCGGCATGCTGGCCGGCACCGCCGTGTATGTAAACGCCGGCACGCAGCTGGGGCAGATCGAGTCCCTCGCCGGCATTCTCTCGCCCGGTCTGCTCGGCTCCTTCGTGCTGCTGGGCATCTTTCCGCTGATCGCCAAACGCATCGTCGCCATCGTCAAGGGGCGGAAAGTCTATGCCCGCTGGGCCGACAGGAAACCCGCCCGCTTCGACCGCAATCTAGTGGTGATCGGCGGCGGTTCGGCCGGCCTGGTGACTTCGTACATCGCCGCCGCAGTGAAGTCGAAGGTCACTCTGGTCGAGCGGCACAAGTTGGGCGGCGATTGCCTGAATACCGGCTGCGTACCCTCCAAGGCGCTGATTCGCTCGGCCAAATTCCTCTCGCATGTCGCACGCGCGAAAGAATTCGGCATGGATGGGGCGAACGCGAAGATGGACTTCGCCAAGGTCATGGAACGCGTGCAGGCGGTTATCAAGGCGATCGAACCGCATGATTCGATCGAGCGCTACACCGATCTCGGCGTGGATGTCATCGAAGGGTCGGCAAAAATCACCTCGCCGTGGACCGTCGACATCACGCGCCACGACGGCAGCACTCAGACGCTGAGCACTCGCGCCATCGTCATCGCCACCGGCGCACGGCCCTTCGTGCCGCCGATCCCAGGCATCGAGGAGATGGACTACCTCACCTCGGACACCCTGTGGGAACTGCGCGAGCAGCCGCGCCGATTGCTGGTGCTCGGCGGCGGGCCGATCGGCAGCGAACTGACGCAGGCCTTTGCGCGCCTCGGAAGCACGGTGACACAGGTCGAGATGCTGCCGCAGATCATGGCACGCGAGGACGAAGAGGTATCGAAATTGGTGATGGAACGCTTCATTGCCGAAGGCATCGACGTGCGAGTCAACACCAAAGCCAAGCAGTTTTTGATCGAGGACGGCGAAAAGCTGCTGATTGCCGAACACGACGGCAAGGACGTACACATCCCCTTCGACACCCTGCTGGTGGCCGTGGGCCGGGCAGCCAACCTGACCGGATTCGGGCTCGAGACCTTGGGCATTCCGACCGGCAAAACGGTAGACACCAACGATTTCCTGCAAACCAACTATCCCAACATTTATGCCGCCGGCGAC
Organism: uncultured Rhodocyclaceae bacterium; assembly: GCA_965364825.1. Lineage (GTDB taxonomy): Bacteria > Pseudomonadota > Gammaproteobacteria > Burkholderiales > Rhodocyclaceae > Nitrogeniibacter. Next base: position 4,341 of record CBDTZF010000072.1, read on the forward strand.
GTCGCAGGCCCCTACCAGTTCACCCACACCGCCGCACATCAGGCCTGGTATGCCGCCGTCAATGCCTTGTTCGATCCGTTCAAGACCTTCAAGGCCGACTACTCGGTGATTCCGTGGGCCACCTTCGTCGAACCCGAAGTCGCACGCGTCGGTCTGAACGAAGCGGACGCCAGCGCCGAAGGCGTCGCCTACGAGGTCACGAAGTTCGGCATCGACGACCTCGACCGCGCAATCGCCGACTCCGAGGCGCACGGATTCGTCAAGGTGCTCACCGTGCCGGGCAAGGATCGGATCCTCGGCGTGACCATCGTCGGCGAGCATGCCGGCGACCTCATTGCCGAGTACGTGCTGGCGATGAAACACGGTCTCGGCATGAACAAAATCCTCGGCACAATCCACATTTACCCGACCCTGGCCGAAGCCAACAAATATGCCGCCGGCGAATGGAAACGCGCCCACACACCCGAAAAACTGCTCGAATGGGTGGCGCGTTTTCATGCCTGGCGGCGTGGAGGAGAAACCAGCAATGCCGACTGACCGCACGGCACGCCCGCGCCGCTCGCCGAATCTGCTGAAAGCCGCACTGATCTGCGCCACTTTCAGCCTGAACGCCGGCGCCATCGCTTCGCAGTGCACGGCCAGCAGTGCGGCAACGCAAACGCCGCTGGTGGAGTTGTACACTTCCGAAGGCTGCAGCTCCTGCCCGCCCGCCGATCGCTGGCTGAGCGGCCTGAAACACGCCCCCGACACCGTCGCGCTCGCCTTTCATGTGGACTACTGGGATTACATCGGCTGGGAAGACCGTTTCGCCGAGCCGCGCAACGGCAAGCGCCAGCGGCACAAGGTCGCGCTGAGCGCTGGCCGTTCGGTGTATACCCCGCAAATCATGGTCAATGGCCGTGACACCCGCGCCTGGCGCGGGCAGGACCCACTAGCCGACACCCCACGCGGCCCAGCGCTGGCGCAAATTCAGCTCAGAGCCGATCCCGAAGCGGCCGGAAACACGATCAGCGTACGCGCCACGGCGCCGGCCGGTCGGCACGCACAGGTGGTCATCGCGCGCTATGAAAACGGCCATCGCAGTGCCGTCGAAGCCGGGGAAAATCGCGGCGCCACGCTGCATCACGATTTTGTCGTGCGGGATTGGGAATCGCATCCCGTTCCGCGCAACGCACCGCTGACCGCCGATGTGCGTTTTTTACACTCTGGAAAGCCCGGCGGCGTGGTCGCCTTTGTGGAAGATGTGCGCAACGGCCAAGTGCTCCAGGCGCTCGCCCTGCCCGATTGCAGGAACTGAGCACGCCCGATGCAAACGCTTTCGATCATCTTGCCGGTCCTCAACGAAGCCGACGGGATCGCCCGTGCACTTGCGCCGCTGCAGTCCCTGCGCGCCGAGGGTGTCGAGGTGATCGTGGTTGACGGCGGCAGCACAGACGAGACGACCGAGCGTGCATGCGGCCAGTGCGACATCCTCATCGCCGCAGCGCGCGGGCGCGCCAGCCAGATGAATGCCGGCGCGAAGGGTGCTCGCGGGGATGTGCTGCTTTTTCTCCATGCGGACTCCCGCCTGCCTGAGGGCGCGCCGGCGGCCGTGCGTGCCGCGATCGCGCGCGGCGCCCTCTGGGGACGCTTCGATGTGCGCATTGCGGGGCATCACCCGATGCTCAAAGTCATCGCGTTCATGATGAATCTGCGCTCCCGACTCACGGGCATCGCCACCGGCGACCAGGCAATCTTCCTGACCCGCGAGGCCTTTTCACGGGTCGGCGGCTTTCCTGACCAGGCACTGATGGAAGACATTGCCTTGAGCCGGACATTGAAAACTCGCCGCCGTCCGGCGTGCTTGCGACCGCGCGTCACCACCTCCGGTCGTCGCTGGGAAACTCACGGTGTTTTTCGCACGGTCTGGCTGATGTGGCGACTACGTGCCGCCTATGCGCTGGGCGCCACGCCCGACGCCCTTGCCCGCCGATATGACTATTTGCCGCGTGAATTCTGAAGCCGTGCATATCGCGATCTTCGCCAAGGCCCCGGTGCCTGGCACGGCAAAAACACGTCTGATTCCCGCACTTGGCGCGCGCGGCGCGGCGCGCCTGCACCGACAGCTGGTTCAGCACGCGCTGACCGTGGCGCGCGCGACGGCACCCGGCAACGTCACTTTGTGGTGCGCCCCCGACGCCGATCACCGTTTTTTTCGCGCACTTGCGCGGCAGAAAACAATTGCGCTCGCCGCGCAACGGGGCGCCGACCTCGGCGCGCGCATGCGGCACGCCTTCGAGCACCACACGGCGCACCGCGCGACCCTGTTGATCGGAAGCGATTGTCCGGCACTGACGCCGACCCACCTGCAAGACGCCGCCAACGCGTTGCACTGTGGTCACGACGCGGTGTTCATTCCAGCCGAAGACGGCGGCTATGTGGTGGTCGGATTGCGGCAGCCTCAAGCGGCCGTGTTCGCGGATATCGACTGGGGCACGCCGCGCGTCATGGCACAAACCCGCGCGCGACTCGCGGCGGCCGGCCTGCGATGGACCGAACTGCCCGCCTTGTGGGATGTCGATCGACCCGACGACCTGCCACGTCTCACCGGCCTCAATATGGATTACAAATGAGTTTCATGACCCTGCAGCGTCCGATTTCACCGTCCCTTCGCCGCGCCGGCCTCGCCGTTTTCTTCAGCGCGTGGTTGTTGCCCGCGTTTGCCATCACCCAGCCGCCGGCCTTCACTGAAACAACCGCCGGTGCGCTACCCGCCGGCTGGCAACACACGCGGATCGACGAGGACGTCCCGAGCACGCAATTCGCGATCGTCACCGAAGGCACGCGGCAGGTACTTGAGGCGCGCTCGGACGCCGGCGCCTCAAGCCTGCTGTACAGACTCGACGAGCCCGCGCCAGCCACGCGCGCGCTCGAATGGCAGTGGAAGGTTTCCAGCGCTGTGCCGAATTCGTCGATCATGCAGAAGTCGACCGACGATTATGCGGCGCGAGTCTATGTGTTCTTCGACTACGATCGCGCGAAGCTGTCGTTTTCCGATCGCGTCAAGATCAGTCTGGCGCGGACCTTGTATGGCACCGAGCTACCCACGGCGGCGTTGTGTTACGTATGGAGCGACAAGGACGCCGTCGGCACCATCGGCCCCAACCCCTACACCGACCGCGTCCGCATGATCGTTTTGCAGCGTGGCAACACGCGCGCGGGTGAATGGGTGAGCGAGCGCCGCGACCTGGCGGCCGACTTCAAGGCTGCCTTCGGCGAGGACGCCCCACCCGTCACCGGGCTCGCCGTCGGCGCTGACACCGACAACACCGGCGCAAGCGTTGAAGCGCGTTTTTCCGACCTCCGGTTTGGCGCATCGCGCTGACGCACCGCAATTCCCGTTGTCATCATTTGGCGCACAATGCAAAGTTTCCAGAACACCTATTGCGAGTGCTCCCATGACCCGATTGCTTGATGTGCTCAAACTGGGCCAGCAAATCTGGCTCGACAATCTATCCCGCGCCCTGATTCGGGACGGCCATCTGGCGCATTTCGTTCGAGAACAAGGTGTTGCCGGGGTGACGACCAATCCGGCCATTTTCCAGAAGGCTATCGCGGGTGGTCAGTATTACGAAGACGATCTGGCCGCGCTCAAGAAGGAAGAAATGAGCGCCGAAGCCCGGTATGAAGCGTTGGTGATTCCAGACGTCCAGGCCGCCTGCGATGTGCTGCGCGACACTTGGGAAAAGACGGCCGGCAACGCAGGCTATGTGAGCCTGGAGGTGTCTCCCACGCTGGCGCATGACGAAGAGGGCACCGTGACCGCTGCGCATCGCCTGCACGAGGCGGTCGGGCGCGACAACGTGCTCATCAAGGTGCCCGCCACGGCCGAAGGCATCCGCGCCGTCGAGCGCCTGATCGCCGATGGCATCAGCGTGAACGTGACCTTGATGTTCTCCCTCGCCCATGTCGACGCCGTCGCCGAGGCCTATACGCGTGGTCTCCAAAAACGTGCAGACTCGGGTCAAGGCATCAGCGGCATCTTCTCGGTCGCCAGCCTCTTTTTGAGCCGGGTCGATACGCTGGTCGATGAGAAACTCGATGCTCATGGCGGCGACGCGCTGGCGATTCGCGGGCGTACCGCCGTGGCGCTCGCCAAACTCGCCTACGAAGCCTATCTGGAGCGTTTCGAGGGGCCGGGTTTCGAGGCGTTGAAAGAGGCCGGCGCGCGCCCGCAGTACATGTTGTGGGCAAGCACCGGCACCAAGAATCCTGCCTACAGCGATATGCTCTATGTCGAACCGCTGATCGGCCGCGATACCGTCAACACCGTCCCCGACGCCACGCTTGCCGCGCTCATGGATCATGGCGACATTGCCGACCGGCTGGAAGAAGATGTCGAAATTTCCGCCGCGCACTTCAAAGCGCTCAGCGCACTGGGGATTGACATGCACGCGGTCGGCGAAACACTCCAGGCCGCCGGCGTAAAGCAGTTCAAGGATGCCTTCGCCGGGTTGCTGAAAGTGACGGCCTGAACGGACCTCCGGCTCACCGGCGAAAAAAAGGCCACCTGTCGCGGTGGCCTTTCTTCATGGTGTCTTGTTGTCCGGGTACGGTCGGTGGATGTCCAGATTCACGAGCCGCCCCTTGAGCTGTTCAAGCGCGTTCGCGGCGCGCTGCAAGGCCTGCATGCGCAAGTGCATCGCTTCGAGCCGGTCCTGCAACATGGAGAACAATTCGCGCGTGGCCTGCCGCGGCGAGCCGGCCTGTGCGCGGACTGCGTCGATCTGCGCCTGAAAGGCGCGCAGGCGGGCCGCATCAATCGGCGCATGGCGGGAAATCATGGCCTCGATCGCGATTTCGCGTGCGCGGAAGAAACCCGCCACGTCGTGCTGCGCCAGATCCCGCCAGTAATCGAAATCAAATTCGGACACGTGACACCGCTTCGTTCAAGACCCATCAACGAAAACGATCCTACGGTGCGAGGGTATCTCCGACAAGGCAGGGTGTCACGGACTGCAAGGCGCCCCGGCGGCGAGCCCTGTCGCGGTCGGGGCGCGTGGCGGAGCGGGTATTTCAGGCCCTCAGGCGGCCAGTTTCTGTGGGCGGACGAGCATCGCGCGCGTTACGCGCTGGCAGTCGCGGGGGCTCTTGCTGAGCAGTTCTTTCATGTCGAGGATGAGCACGATCTGGCCGTTGGAGAGCGTCGTCACGCCGGCCACGCCCTCGGGGCGGAAATCGTCGAGCGACTTGATGACGGCATCTTCGCGGCCGGCAAACTCATCAACTGCAAGAATGAAACTCTGTTCGGCGATCTGCATGAGGACACCGAATTCGGGCGGTTGATCCTGTGGCCAACCCAGCAGGTTGGCCAGCGGCACGATGGGCAGCACTTCGCCGCGCACCACCATCGTGGCCCGCCCGCCGACCTCCTGCACCTTGTCCACATCGATCGGCAGAATTTCGCGCACCATCGCCAGCGGCAGGGCAAGTGGCTGGTTACTGAGACGCACCAGCAGCACCGGCAGGATCGCCAGCGTGAGCGGCAGGTTGATGGTGAAGCGGGTGCCTTCGCCCGGCGTCGATTTGATCTCGATCCCGCCATTGAGCTTCTCGATGTTGGTGCGCACGACATCCATTCCAACACCGCGGCCAGAGACGTCAGAGACTACGCTGGCAGTCGAGAAGCCCGGTAGAAACACAAGCTTGTAGCTCTGCCGATCATCCATCGTATTGGCCTCTTCATTGCTGATGAGGCCCTTCGACACTGCCGAGGCGCGCAACTCTTCAGCGTTCATGCCATGACCGTCGTCGGCGACGATGATGACGATATGGTCGCCC
>CBDTZF010000073.1:0-10056 GCA_965364825.1 uncultured Rhodocyclaceae bacterium
GTGGTGCAGGCCGGTGCCGTCGGAGGTGTCGCCGATGTACATGCCGGGGCGCTTGCGCACCGCTTCCAGGCCTTCGAGCTGCTGGATGCTGGATTCGTCATAGCCGTCTTGCGGCGTGTGTTGCGGTTCGGACATAGAGTTCTCTTTTCAGTCGGGGCGCCAGAGCACCCCGCAATCGACGCGTCGTGCAGGGCGCAGCCGCGTCAGATTCTCATCGGCATGACGACGTACTTGAACGTCTCGTTGCCGGGCAGGGTGATGAGGGCGCTGGAGTTGCCGTCGTTGAGGCGCACCACGATTTCATCGGTGGAGACGTTGTTGAGAACGTCGAGCATGTAAGTGACGTTGAAGCCGATATCGAGCCCTTCTTCGTGGTAATCGATTTCGAGCTCTTCCTGCGCCTCTTCCTGTTCGGTGTTGGAGCTGACGATTTTCAGCGTGCCTTCGGAGAGCACCATGCGCACCCCTCGGAATTTCTCGTTGGTGAGAATGGCAACACGCGACAGTGCGTCATGCAATGGCTTGCGCGCGAGATGCAGTTGCTTCGGATGGTTTTGCGGAATGACACGCTCGTAGTCGGGAAACTTGCCGTCGATGAGCTTGGAGATAAGCTCGATCGGGCCGAAACGGAAAACGATCTGGTTGCCGGCGATGATCACTTCCATCGGCTCTTCGGTATCGCCGAGCTGGCGCGCAAGTTCGAGCACGGTTTTGCGCGGCAGGATCACGTCGGCACGCGGAAAATCGCCTTCGATGGCGGCTTCGGCGTAGGCCAGACGGTGTCCGTCGGTGGCCACCATGCGCAGCGTGCCGCCTTCGACCAGCACCAGCAGGCCGTTGAGGTAGTAGCGGATATCCTGCTGCGCCATGGCGTACTGCACCAGCGCGAGCTGGCGTTTGAATTCGCGCTGCGGCACGCTGAAGCGCACGCCGGTTTCTTCGTCCGCGCTCAAATGCGGATAGTCCGTCGCGGGCAACGTCTGCAACTGGAACCGGCTGCGCCCGGATTTGACCGTCATGCGGCTATCGTCGAGCGAAATGGTGATGTCGTTGTCGCCAGGTAGAGCACGCAGGATGTCGTGCAATTTGCGCGCACCCACGGTCACGCTCGCGTCGTCACCCGCACCGGTCACCGCCGCCGTGGTGCGGATCTGGATTTCGATGTCGGTCGCCAGCAGGGTCACCTGGTCGCCACGCTTCTCGATCAGCACATTGGACAGAATCGGCAGCGTGTGGCGCTTTTCGACAATGCCGGACACCGACTGAAGGGGTCCCAGCAGCGCATCGCGCGAGGTGGTCAGCAATTGCATTGTTGTTCGGTCTCCGTTTTTTCTTCTGGGCGTAAAACGTTTAGGCGGTGGGCGCCGCGTCAGCCGCGCAGCACTTGTGTGAGCACGTGCACGTCGTGATTGAGCTGCGTGTCCTTGCGGCGCAGATCGGCGATCGTGCGGCAGGCATGCAGCACCGTGGTGTGGTCACGTCCGCCGAAGGCGTCGCCGATGGCCGGCAGGCTCATCGGCGTGATGTCCTTGGCGAGGAACATCGCCACCTGACGCGGCCGCGCAATGACGCGCGTGCGCTTCTTCGAGTGCATGTCGGCGACCTTGATCTTGTAGTAGTCGGCGACGGTTTTCTGGATATGTTCAATGGACAGCTGCCGGTTGTAGGCGTGCAGCAAATCCTTGAGCGCGTCCTTGGCGACGTCGAGGGCGATCTCGCGGCTGTGAAAGCGCGCGAACGCCACCACCTTGGTGAGCGCGCCTTCCAGCTCGCGCACGTTGGCGCGCAAGTTCTTGGCGATGAGGAAGGCGACGTCGTCGCACAGCGCCAGCCCGTGGCTCTCTGCTTTCTTCTTGAGAATGGCGACGCGCATCTCCAGTTCGGGCGGCTCGATCTGCACCGTGAGACCCCAGTCGAAACGCGAAATGAGGCGGTCTTCCAGGCCGTGGATATCCTTCGGATAGGTGTCGCAGGTGATGACGATCTGTTTCTTGGCTTCGGTCAGCGCGTTGAAGGCGTGAAAGAACTCTTCCTGCGTGCGGTTCTTGTTGTTGAAGAACTGGATGTCGTCGATCATCAACACATCGAGCGAACGGTAGTAGCGCTTGAAGACGTCGAAACTCTTCTGCTGGTAGGCGCGCACCACGTCGGCGTAGTAATCCTCGGCATGCACGTAGCGGATGATCGTTTTCGGATTGCGCCGGTGCACTTCGTTGCCCAGTGCGTGCACCAAGTGCGTCTTGCCCAGCCCGACACCACCATAGACAAACAGCGGGTTGTAGGACACGCCGGGATTTTCGGCCACCTGCATGGCCGCCGCACGCGCCAGATCGTTGGCACGGCCGATGACCAGCGTGTCGAAGGTGAAGTCGGCATTCAGGCGCGTTTTCTCGTAGCTGGTGCCGCTGCCATTGGTCGCGCGCTTTGGCGCGGCAGAAAAACCGGGCGCGGTGTCGGTGGTAGCGACTGGGCCAGCCGTGTTCACGGGCGTCATGGTGGGCACGACAGGCGCGGGCTGCACCGGTGCGGCGGCGGCCGCTTCTCCGGCGGCGGGCAGCGCCAACGCGACCGCCAGCGGCGCACCATAGAACTCCTGACCCAGCTCCCCAATGCGTCGCACGTAACGCTCGCGCACCCACTGCAGCACGAAGCGGTTGGGCGCCACGATACGCAACGCGGGTTCGTCGGCCTTGCCTTCATTTTCCGCGCGCAACGCCTTGATCCAGGTGGAAAACTGCTGTGGCGGCAGTTCTCCCTGAAGGCGGGTCAGACAGAAATTCCAGAACTCTTGCGTCACGGAGATGGGTAGCACCATAGATAACGAAAACACGATCTGATCGTCGGCCGATTCGCAACATCATGCCTTGATCATAATAGTGTCGGGGTGACCGAGCCCGGTCTCTGGCGGACCGGTTTGGCATTTTCACTGCCTCGGGAAGCGTTGATTCTACCTTGCTGCACGAAAGTTATCCACAAGAGAAGTGGGCGCATAGATGCGTGGAGTGAGTGATCCCGCAGCAGCGCACCGGCCGCATCCTGACGCGCCGGCCAAGGCAGCTGGATGGCATTTTTCGCCGTTTGACAGGGGCTCCAGCTCTACTGTTCGCCCAACGAAAACATTGACAAAACAAGGCGATTGGGGTGAAATTGGCGGTTTGATTCAACACTTGGCCAGCCATCATGAAACGTACTTACCAACCTTCCGTCGTCAAGCGCAAGCGCACCCACGGCTTCCTCGTCCGCATGCGTACCAAGGGCGGGCGCAGAGTGATCCGCGCACGCCGTGCAAAAGGTCGTCATCGCCTTGCCGTTTGATGCCAATCGGATCGAGCACGTTCGATCAGCAAGATTGTCAGCGCCTCGACGACAAGCAATTTGGCGACCAGCGATTTGCTGACTTCTGCCGATTGCGCAAAACGGATGAATATTCATCCGTTTTTGCTTTTAGGCGTGCCATTAAAGGGCAATACCTGATCGTGCACTATCGACCCAACGAATTTGATACGGCTCGCTTGGGCGTCGTTGTCGCAAAGAAGCTGGCACGGCGTGCGGCGCAGCGAAATCTCGTCAAGCGTATCGTGCGCGAAGGCTTCCGTCTGCAACGCGTCACCTTGCCTCGGCTTGACCTCGTTGTCCGCCTGCATCGTCCGATCGCCAATGCAACGCGCGCCAGCATGCATCGCGATCTGGCCGACCTGTTGCAGCGGCTCCCGGGATAAAAGCGGGATGAAAGCAATACTGATTGCCTTGCTCAAAGGTTATCGTTACGCAATCAGCCCGCTGCTGGGTAACAACTGCCGCTTCGTGCCAAGCTGCTCGGAATACGCGGTTGAAGCGATCGAGCGCCACGGCAGTGGTCGCGGCAGCTGGCTTGCCATGAGGCGCATTTTGCGCTGTCATCCTTGGTGCGACGGCGGCTACGACCCCGTCCCCTAACCCTAGATACTACGGACATGTTTCCGATGGACAATCGTCGTCTCATCCTCCTCATGGTTTTCGGCTTCTCGCTATTCATGCTGTGGAACGCCTGGCAGCGCACCGTCAATCCGCCAGCCGCGGCGGCGACCTCGGCACAACAGAAGCTGGCGCCTGCCGAGGGAGCGGCCATCCCGCAGGCCAGCAGCGGACTGAGCGGCGACGCCAGCAGCGTGCCGACCGCACCAACGGCGGCCGATGCGGCGAACGCGGCGCCCACGGTCACCGTCAAAACCGACATGGTGACGGCCGAAATCTCCGCCGAAGGCGGCGACATCGTGCGGCTCGCCCTGAACCGCTACAAGGCCACAGGCGACAAGTCCAACAACTTCGTGCTGCTAGACAATGGCATGCGCCACATCTACGAGGCGCAATCCGGTCTCACCGGCAAAGGGCTGGCCAACCACAAGACGCGTTTCGAGTTGCCGCCGGGTGATCTGGAGCTCGCCGCCGGTGAAGACACACTCGTCGTTCGCCTCAAGGCACCCGAGGTCAATGGGGTTTCGGTCACCAAAGTCCTGACTTTCCATCGTGGCAGTTACCTGATCGACGTTGGCTACGAGGTGAAGAACAACTCGAATGCTGCGGTGCGCACCGACGCGTACTTCCAGCTTTTGCGTGACGGAGAACCCGCCGAAACCACGCAAGCGATGGGCGTATCCACCTTCACCGGGCCGGCGTTCTATACCGAGCAGGAAAAATTCGAGAAAATCAAATTTGGCAATATTGCCGACAACAGCGCGACCTATCCCCATAAGGCCGACAACGGCTGGGTGGCCATGGTGCAACACTATTTCGTGAGTGCCATCCTGCCGGGCCAGGGCATGAAGAGGGAATACTTCACGCGTAAGGTGGGCAACGACCTGTACACCGCGGGCGTGATTTTGCCGATCGAAACGGTGGCACCCGGTAGCACCCAAAGCGTGTCGACGCGGCTCTACTCCGGCCCGCAGGAACAGGCGAATCTTGAAGCCATTGCGCCGGGTCTGAACCTGGTGGTTGATTATGGCTGGCTGACGGTAATTGCCGCACCGCTGTTCTGGGTGCTGCAGTGGTTTCACTCGCTCACCGGAAACTGGGGCTGGGCGATCATTCTGGTGACCATCACCCTCAAGCTGATCTTCTTTCCCCTGTCGGCCACCTCCTATAAGTCCATGGCAAGAATGCGCACGCTGTCGCCGCGCCTCGCCCGCATGAAAGAGCAGTTCGGCGATGACAAGGCGAAGATGCAGCAGGCTATGATGGAGATGTACAAGAAGGAGAAGATCAACCCGCTCGGCGGCTGCCTGCCGATCGTCGTGCAGATTCCGGTATTCATCGCCCTCTACTGGGTACTCCTCGGTAGTGTCGAAATGCGCCAGGCGCCTTGGCTGGGCTGGATTCAGGATCTCTCGGTGAAGGATCCGTACTACATCCTGCCGGTTATTATGGGCGCGACGATGCTCATCCAGACCCGGCTCAACCCGACGCCACCCGATCCCATTCAGGCCAAAGTCATGATGGCGATGCCCATCGTGTTCACCTTCATGTTCCTGTTCTTCCCCGCGGGCCTCGTCCTCTACTGGGTCGTGAACAACACGCTGTCGATCGCACAGCAATGGCAGATCACCCGCATGATCGAACGTGGAAAGAAGCCTGCCTGACACCATTGCAGCAATCGCCACCGCGCCTGGGCGCGGTGGCGTCGGAATCGTCCGGCTCTCGGGCGCGTCTCTCGAATCATTGGCCACCCGTCTCAATGGCGGCCGCCCCCCACAACCGCGCATGGCGTATTTCCGCCCCTTCAACGATGGTGCCGGCCGACAAATCGACGAGGGGCTGGTGCTCTACTTTCGCGCACCACATTCGTTTACCGGCGAAGACGTCATCGAACTTCACGGCCACGGCGGCCCGGTCGTTATGCAGATGCTGCTCGAAGCGTGCCTCGACTTTGGGGCACGTCTTGCCGAGCCAGGAGAGTTCACCCGCCGCGCGTTTCTTAACGACATGATCGACCTGGCGCAGGCGGAGGGAATCGCCGATCTGATTGATGCGTCCACCGCATCCGCGGCGCGAGCTGCCGCGCGCTCGCTGAGCGGTGAATTTTCAGAGGCGATCCACGCGATCAGCGAGCAGATGATCACTCTGCGAATGCTGGTTGAAGCGACGCTCGATTTCCCGGAAGAAGAAATTGATTTCCTCGAATCGGCACGCGCCATCGAACGTATCGACGCGATTGGTAAAGCGCTTGATAACGTCATTGATCGGTCGAAACAAGGTGCGCTGATGCGCACCGGACTGCACGTCGTGCTCGTCGGCCAGCCCAACGTGGGCAAATCGAGCCTGCTCAATCAGCTTGCCGGTCACGACCGCGCGATCGTGACCGACATCGCCGGAACGACGCGCGATGCGCTGAGCGAGACAATTCAGATTGCCGGGATTCCGCTGCATATCGTCGATACTGCCGGGCTACGCGAAACCGGCGACACCGTCGAACAACACGGCATCGCGCGCACCTGGAAAGCGGTTGAGTCAGCGGACGTGATCGTGCGGATCATTGACGCGCGAACCGGGCTCACGAACGCCGATCGCGAAATCGATCGTCGCCTGCCTGCGGCGGCGTCGCGAATTACCGTCGAAAACAAATGTGACCTCATCGGCGGAGCACCTCACATCGACGATTCCGCAGGCGAGGTCTGCATCCGCCTGTCGGCAAAGCTGGGCGACGGCATCGATTTGCTGCGCGACCAATTGCTGCGCGTCGCGGGCTGGCACCCGCAATCAGAAGATGGTTTCCTGGCTCGCGCACGGCACCTCAGCGCGCTCAGCGCCGCACGTCACCATGTGTCGCAAGCGCTGTCACACACATCAGCGCTCGAATTGCTGGCAGAGGAATTGCGCTTAGCGCATGACGCACTCAGCTCGATCACGGGTGAGTTTTCCAGCGACGATTTGCTTGGCGAAATCTTCTCGCGCTTCTGTATCGGAAAGTAGCGCGGATGTTCCACGTGAAACACGCGATGCGAGAAAGTAGATGAGCGAATCGATGATCGCGTTGCTGGGCATAGGCGCGCTCTTTGCCGGCTTCGTCGACGCCGTGGTCGGGGGCGGCGGCCTGATCCAGATACCGCTTCTGTTCAGCGCTCTCCCGAATCATGCCCCGGCGACCTTGTTCGGCACCAACAAGATCGCCAGCATCGTCGGTACAGGCAGCGCCGCAATCCAATACACCCGGCGCATACGCTTGACGTTTTCGATCACCGCCGCTGGAGCGATCGCCGCGCTGTGTGGCGCCTGGCTGGGCGCTCGCGCAGTCAGCTTGATGGATCCAACGTTTCTCAAACCAATCATTCTTGTTTTACTGGTCGTCGTCGCGATCTACACCTTCCACCGCAAGGATTTTGGTACCGCGAACACCTCGGTAGAGGTTTCACAAGGCGCGACACTACGCATTGTTATTATCGCGCTGACCCTGGGCTTCTACGATGGATTCTTTGGGCCGGGCACTGGAAGCTTCTTCATTTTCCTGCTGATCCGCTTTCTTAACATGGATTTTCTCCGCGCATCCGCGACGGCCAAGATTCTCAACTTTGCGACCAATCTCGCGGCAATTTCGTTGTTCGCATCTACCGGTGCCATCCTCTGGAAAATTGGCGCATTCATGGCGGTCTGCAACCTCACTGGCGCGCTCATTGGCAGCCATATGGCACTCACTCGCGGCGTGTCGTTTGTCCGTCACCTATTCCTGTTCGTGGTAACGATGCTCATTGCACGTTTGGCGTGGGAAATCCTGGCCCCGTAGCATGTGTTTCACGTGGAACAAAGCGTGGCTCTCCGTCCGCGCAACTGCTAGAATCCCTTGTTTTTCAGCCCTTTGGATGAAAACGCCCATGCAAGGTCTTCATCTTATCGCCGACCTGTACGCGTGCGAGTGTCCCACTCCTGTATTGCTCGATCGCGATGTCCTGGAACAGCGCTGCATCCAGTACTGCGCGGACGCAGGCTTGACCCCGCTCGGCGCCTACTTCTACCAGTTCACTCACGATTCCGGTGAAAAGGCTGGCGTCACCGGAACGGTCGTCCTCGCTGAATCGCATGTCGCGATCCACACTTGGCCTGAAACACGGGCTGTGACCCTCGATATCTACGTCTGCAATTTCTCTCGCGACAATAGCGATCGTGCTCGCACCGTGTACAACCGCCTGATCGAATTGTTGGCGCCCGGCAACGTTCAATCCAGCGAAATCATGCGCGGCCAGTTGCCCATCGCAGCCGCTGCCTGAGCCCGCCGAAATGGCCGCGACTCCCACCAGAGATGATCTGCTTCTGGAAGCGCTGAACGATTTTGCCGGGCATTATCAATCGGGCTGCCGGCTGATCGACTCCGGTGAAACGCGTTTCCAACGCTACGAAGTCTGGGAATCGCCCCAGTTCGGAAAGCTCTTCCGTCTCGACGGCTTTTTCATGACGTCCGAGCGTGACGAATTCTTCTATCACGAGAATCTCATTCATGTTCCAGCGATCTCGCTGCACGCTCCGCAACGTGCCTTGATCATCGGTGGCGGTGACGGCGGATCGGCGGAAGAACTGTTCAAATACTCGAGCATGCAGGAAATCGTACTTGTCGAGATCGACGAGAAGGTCATTGATATCGCGCGGCAACATCTGACCAGCATCCACAAAGGCGCCCTCGACGATGTGCGCCTCACGCTGTGTATCGGCGACGGACTCCGTTATGTGCGGGAGACCGCTGCAGGCGAACGGCGCTTTGATCTAATCGTGCTCGATCTCACCGACCCCGTTGGGCCGGCCGAAGCCTTATACACCGAGCGCTTCTTCCACGATTGCAAAGCGCTGCTCAGCGAACAGGGGGCGCTGACACTGCACCTCGGCGCCCCCATCTACCAAGCGGAGCGTGTGCGCGATCTGACGCAACGCCTGCGCCATGTCTTCCGCCATGTCTGCCCGCACTTTCACTACATTCCGCTCTACGGCAGCCTGTGGGGCATGGCGTGCGCAAGCGACAGCATCGATCCGACCCGCCTCAGCGCCGCGGATGTCGATCGGCGTATTCACGACAACGCACTCGCCGACCTCCAGTATTTCAACGGCAAAGTGCTCGTCGCCAGCTTCGCTTACCCGAACTATCTCCAGAAACTGCTCGACGCATGATGCGGCGCGCACCCGGGCCGCGCCCATCTCAGATTGCGCGCATCAAAGAAACTGACACGACAACGCCGCTACCCGCCGACAGTCTCGCGCGCAGCATCGATCTTGCCGCCGGTCTGGTGCATGCTGTGATCAATGGAACGACATTGACCCGCGCGCTCGAAGGGTCTCGTGTGCAACATCCGGATCCCGCCATCAACTGGGGCGCTGTTCAGGATCTCGCCTACGGTACCTTGCGCGACTTCGGGCGTGGCGATGCCCTGCTGCATTGCCTGATGAAGAAGCCGCTGGACGATGCCCTGCAGGCGATGCTGCTGGTCGCCATCCATCGGCTGGCTCAACGCCCCGAGCAAGCGCATATCATCGTTGACCAAACAGTCAATGCGGTTGGCGAAAAAGCACCGGGTTTGCGCGGTGTGGCCAATGGCGTATTGCGTAATTTCGTACGCCAGCTCGAAACCTTGCAGACACAAGTGGATGCCACACCGGTCGCCCGGTATTGCCACCCTGCATGGTGGATCAAACGCGTGCGGGCAGACTTTCCGGACGCGTGGGAAGCGATCCTCGCCGCCGGCAATACCCATCCGCCGATGAGCCTGCGGGTGAACGTGCGACGCCTTCAACGCGCGTCCGCCCTAGCGCTGCTGGACGAGGCCGAGATCCGCTATCGCGCACTCGAAAATGGTGCCTTGTTGCTCGACACGCCGTGCCCGGTCAGCCAGCTTCCCGGCTTTGCCGATGGCGTATTTTCGGTGCAGGATGCGGGCGCCCAGTGGGCGGCACGATGGCTCAATCCGAAACCCGGCGAGCGCGTACTCGACGCCTGCGCCGCGCCCGGCGGCAAAACGGCGCAGTTGCTCGAACAATACGACGTCGACCTAACGGCCGTGGAAGTCGACCCGGTGCGCGCGCGGCGCATCACTGACAACCTGC